>CAZKJJ010000684.1:0-1502 GCA_964553055.1 uncultured Acidimicrobiia bacterium | reverse complement strand
CCCCCCTTCGATGGACGCCTTTCAGGAGTTCGTCACAGGAGTGCGTCGGCTCAGATCAGAGCACGGCCTTGCCCCGAGACATCCCCTGAACCTCCTCATCGTAGACCCTCACGGGGTCGCAGAGGACTGGTGGGAGCCCCAGCTCCGGTCCCTGGCCTCCGTGGAGCCTGTGCTCGGCGAGGCGCCTTCCGACCTCAGCGGCTCCACGAGGATCATCGCGGGGCCGGTTCAGGGCTTCGTTCCCGTCGTGGGCCTCGTCGACCTCGACGCCGAGAGGGAGCGGCTGCAGAAGTCGATGTCCAACGCCAGAGACGAGCTCGACAGGGCAGCCTCGAAGTTGGCGAACCGGGAGTTCGTGCAGAGAGCGCCTTCGGAGATCGTTCGCAAGGAGGAGCAGAAGGCCGAGGAGCTCCAGGAGAAGCTCGATGCGCTGGAGCGGCAGCTCGCCGAGCTCGGTTCGTGAACTACCCGGAGGCGGTCGCCTACCTGGACTCGCTGATCGGACGTGGCTACAAGCCAGGGCTCGAGCGGATCTCGGCTCTGCTCGAGCTGATGGCAGACCCGCAGGAGGGCTACCCGGTCATCGCAGTAGCGGGATCGAACGGCAAGACGTCGACCTCCCGGCTGGCAAGCTCGATCCTGGCAGCGCACGGGCTGACCGTTGGTACGTTCACGTCTCCTCACCTCGAGGCGATCGAGCAACGCTTCGCTCTGAACGGCGAGGACGCTGCACCTGACGAGTTGGCTGCCGCGGTGACCGACGTGGTCCCATTCGCGGAGCTCCTCGAGACCGAGGTTGGGCAGGCGCCCACCTACTTCGAGCTCACGACCGCGGTGGCGTTCGGTTGGTTTGCGGAGCGAGCCGTGGAGGCAGCCGTTGTCGAAGTCGGCCTTGGGGGAAGGCTCGACGCCACGAGCGCCGTCGATGCGGAAGTGGCAGTGGTGACCACCATCTCCCTGGAGCACACGGAGCTTCTGGGCAGCACGCTCAGGGAGATCGCTCGTGAGAAGCTCGCCATCGCCAAGCAGGGATCGGTGCTGGTGCTGGGCCCTCTGCCCCCCGAGGCGATGGAAGAGGCGGCAGCGAGACAGGCGGAGCTCGGCCTTCGCTCGGTTGCGCTCGGGAGGGACTTCGACGTGGAAGCGGTCATGGCGATGGGCGGATGGCAGGTCGAGCTCGAAGGCGTATACGGCCGGTATGAGGGCATCTACCTCCCTGCTCACGGCAGACACCAAGTCGCGAACCTGGCGGTGGCCACCGCGGCAGTCGAGGAGCTGCTGGGGAGGGAGCTGGACCCTTCGGCGGTCGTCGAGGGAGTGGCAGCCACGACACTTCCTGGCAGGCTCGAGGTGGTGGCACGTGCCCCTCTGATCGTGCTCGACGGTGCCCACAACCCAGGCGGCTTCGGAGCGCTCGCCTCTGCTCTCGACGAGGAGTTCCCAGCAAGCCCCTGGACGGTGGTGATCGGAGCACTCGGCGACAAGGATCTCGAGGCGATGCT
>CAZKJJ010000683.1:0-1523 GCA_964553055.1 uncultured Acidimicrobiia bacterium | reverse complement strand
TAGCACTGGCGCGCCAGCCGCTCCGTACCCTCCCGCTCGCTCGCTACCGGCTCCTCCGCAAAAAGGAAGTGGCCAGGGCCGACGCCGAGCTCCAGGGTCCCCGCTGCGGCGGCGCGCACGGCATCGAGGGACCGCCTGAAGGCGTCCTGTTCCTCGGGGTTGGGATACAACCCGAAGATCCCCCAGGCCGTCCCCAGCGCCTCCACCACGTCATGCGCCGGAACGGCATTGTCTGTCATCCGTCGATCGAGATGAGTTCCTCCCGGACGGCGTACATCACCGCCTCGCTTCTCGAGTGCAAGCCCAGTTTGTCGAGGATGTTGCGGACATGGTTCTTCACGGTGTTCTCGGAAATGTACAGGAGGTCGCCGATCTCCCTGCTCGTTCTCCCCTGGGCCACGAGTCCCAGCACCTCGATCTCCCTCCCGGTGAGGGTCGGCTTGCGGCCTGCCACGACCTCCCGGTGCCGGAGCAGCTGCCGCATCGTGTCGAAGAGCTTTCCTCCCATCTTGGGTGAGACCACGGCGCCCCCGTCGAGCACCTCCTCGATTCCGGCGACGAGCTGAGGCAGGGGCGTGCTCTTGACGACGTATCCTCTGGCTCCTGCCTTGATGGCAGTGAGCATGTCCTCCTCCGACTCACTGGACGTCAGAAGCACCACTCTCGTCTCGGGAGCGGCCTTGACGATGTTGCTGAGCACTTCGAGTCCAGAGAGTCCTGGCATGAGGACGTCGAGGACGACAACGTCCGGTTGGTGCTGCTTGGCCAGCTCGATGGCCTTCATGCCGTTTGCGGCCTGCGCGACGACGACGAACCCCGACTGCTCGAGCGCAGCGGACAGCGCCGCCGTGAACAGGACTGCGTCGTCGACGACGAGGACTCGCTTCATGCCGGCTCGATCAGACCGAACGCTCGGTCACGCCTCCGGTAGAGCACACTCGGAAGGTCGGTCTCGGAGTTGTGGAAGAAGTAGAAGCTGTGGCCGAGGGCGTCCATTTGGAGGATGGCCTCCCCTGGGGTCATGGGCTTCAGCACAAACTGTTTGGTACGCACGATCGCGGGTTCTCGAGACTCTCCTTGATCTTCGTCGCCCGAGCCCTGGGTATTGAGGCCTTTGTTTGGCTTGCGCGACTTGGCGATCAGCCGGCCTTTGAGCTCTCGGAGCTTGCGCTCGAGCTTGTCCACCGCCACGTCGAGGGCGGCTTCGAGCGAGGCACCCGTGGCGTGCACGCGAACGAACTGGGCAGAGACGTTGGTGGTGATCTCCACCCGGAAGCGGTCGGTCGTGATGCGCGGGTTGTGCTCCTCGGTGAACTCGACGTCCGCTGAGGTGGCCCCGTCCCACATGCGGAAGGCATCGGCGACCTTGGCCTCTGCCGCATCGTTCACTTCTGCGTCTACATGGACATGACGGCCGTGGACTCGAACCTCCACCGCTGAACCTCCCCAGGAAGCGAAAGCGCCGGCCTCAGGGCCGGCGGTTGACGTCGGAAAGCGAGCCGAACGTCTCGTTGCATCTACCC
>CAZKJJ010000682.1:0-1526 GCA_964553055.1 uncultured Acidimicrobiia bacterium | reverse complement strand
CACCCGCAGCTCGAAGCCCTGAGCTGCCAGACGGCGCAGCAGGTCACGCTTGACCCCGAGGTCGAGCACGGCGAGGCGTCCTCTGGCATGAGCTTCGGAGGGGATGTCGTACGGCGCCTCGCAGGTGACGGAATCTGCCAGGGCCATCCCCTCCATACTCCCTGCGGAGCGCGCCAGCTCCCTGAGGTATGCCTCGGATGCGTCTGTCCCGACTGCGGCAGGCAGCGCTCCGTGCGACCGAACATGAAGCGTGAGGCGTCTCGTGTCCACCTCGGAAAGGGCGACGAGACCGTGCGCTGACAGGTAGTCGGCCAACTGCCCCTCCGCGCGCCAACTCCACGACTCCATCGAGAGCGAGCGGGTGATCAGCCCCGAGGCGTGTAGACGGGCCGCCTGGCTGTCGAGTTCGGCTACCCCGTAGTTGCCGATGTGCGGCGCTGTCATCACGACGATCTGTCTGGCGTAGGAAGGGTCGGAGACGACTTCCTGGTAGCCGGACATGGACGTGCAGAACACGAGCTCGCCCGTCTCGATCCCCTCCGCCCCCACGGAGAGACCCCTGAATGCCTCACCCGCGGCCGTCACCAGAAGTCCTGGCTTCACGACGCCTCCCGAAAGGTCACTGCGCCCCTGAGGAGCGTGTACCGAACCGACCCACGGAGCTCCATGCCCAGGAAGGGCGAATTGGCAGAACGCGACCGGAACGAGCGCACCTCCCACACCCGCTCGGGATCGAAGACGACCAGGTTGGCGACTCTGCCGACGGCAGGAGGTGAGCCGTGTCCTTCCAACCCCGCGATCCTGGCGGGCGCACCGGAGAGCCGCTCGAAGAAGACCTCGGGGGGAAGCCCGAGGTACGTGTTGACGGCAGCGGCCGCCGTCTCGAGACCTATCACGCCCCGCGGCGCCTCCTCGAAGGGGACCTCGCGCTCATGTGCCGCGTGGGGCGCGTGATCCGATGCCACGACGTCGATCGTCCCATCCAAGACGCCTGCCCTGAGAGCCTCCAGGTCTGCGGCTGCCCTGAGAGGCGGGTACATCTTGAAGCGAGGATCCCCGCCTGCCACAGCCTCCTCCGAGAACGCCAGGTGATGGGGCGTCACCTCGGCTGTCACGGGGACCCCCTGGGCCTTGGCCTGCCGTACGTGGTCGATCGCACCTGCGGTGCTCACGTGCTGCACGTGATACCGGGCACCTGTGAGCCGCGCCAGCGCGAGGTCACGCGCCACCACGACCTCCTCGGCGATCGATGGGATGCCCTCGATGCCAAGACGGGCCGATACGGCCCCCTCGTGCATGTGTCCGGCGCCACTCAAACCAGGGTCCTCTGCGTGCTGCGCAACCACCCCGCCGCTGCCTGCCAAGTACTCCATGGCCCTTCTGAGCAGTCCTGCGTCCGCAACGGTCGACCCATCGTCTGTGAACAGCGTCACGCCGGCCCCCAGCAGCTCGTCCAGGTGGCTGAGCTCCTTTCCAGCGCCGCCGAGTGTGATCGTTCCTGCAGGCAGTACATCGATCAAGCCTGC
>CAZKJJ010000681.1:0-1527 GCA_964553055.1 uncultured Acidimicrobiia bacterium | reverse complement strand
CCAAGAGCTCCGGACGACAAATCTTCGCCGAGGCCGGGATCGACCATCCCCCCGGAAGGGAGGATCTCCGCAGCCGTGAGGACGTGGCGGAGGCAATCGCCCAGCTGGCAGAAGATCACGTGGGTCTCGATAAGGTGATCGTCAAGCTCAACGAGGGTGTCTCCGGACTCGGCAACGCCAACGTCGACCTCGCTGCGCTCGATGAAGTCACCGCCGAGTCGGTCGAACGGGCATTGGGCCGGCTGTCCATCGATGCCGCCATCGGCGGCGTCGATTCCTTCTTCGTGCAGTTGGAACGCGACGGGGGCGTAGTGGAGGCGATGTTGTCGGGTGAGACGGTGCGCAGTCCCTCGGTGCAGCTTCGGATCACGCCCTTGGGGAAAGTCGAGCTTCTATCGACCCACGACCAGATCCTTGGTGGCCACAGCGGCCAGGTATTTCTCGGCTCCCGGTTTCCGGCCGACCCGGCTTACGCTCTCCAGATCTCCAAGAGCGCCGCTCGCGTAGGAGAAGTACTCGCTCAGAGGGGCGTGATCGGCCGTTTCGCCCTGGACTTTGTCGTGGTGGAGAGAGAAGACGGCACCTGGGCCTCCTTTGCCATCGAAATCAACTTGCGAAAGGGGGGTACGACACATCCGTTTCTAACGTTGCAGTTCCTCACTGATGGCATATACGACCCCGAGGCCGCGGTGTTTGTTGCTCCAGACGGTGTCGAGAAGCACTACGTGACTTCCGACCACGTCGAGATCGAGGGCCTTCAGGTCTTCAGACCGCAGGATCTGCTCGACCTGGCACTGCTACACGACATCCATTTCGACCAGACACGTCTCACTGGTGTCGTGTTCCACATGTTGTCGGCCATGCCGACACACGGCATAGTGGGAGTCACCTGCATCGAGAACAGCGCGGCAGAGGCGGAAGACCTCTACGAACGTGTGCTCGACTTTCTCAGGGAGCAAGTTCGCATCCACCAGCCTCCCTGGTAGCGCCGTCGGTCCGCGGTTAACGAGGTCGGTAGATGTCTCGTCGGTGGCCGACCCGAAGAACAATCACCTCGCGGAGCCCATCGTCTATCCGATAGGAAACTCGACATGTTCCACGTCGTGCACCCCACACGCCGTCCAGCTCAGAGCCCGCGCGACTTGCGGGCCACATCGAGTATCGGTATGTGGCGTTTTCTGGTGACGTGTTGTGCTCTTCGTTAGGCACGATCAGCCTGACCGCCCCAACGACTACAGCCATTCCACACCAGCTGCACCTGGTTCAAAATCCTTGTTGGACGGAGGCGCACGGATTCGTGCCGGAGTCTGAGGCCCCCTCCGCCACCCGCTGAACACAGCCTGCGCGCCTGGTCCCCGTTAGGCGGGGGTCTACCCGGGTGGAGCCCCAGGTAGACCCACAGTTACCACGGAACCGCCGTATTGGTTGACCGGCTCTCGTCCACCGTTATACTTAACCAAGAGGTTAAGTATGGAAAAGGCGCTGTGGATGATCTGAGTTCGGTGTTCGACGCTCTGGCCAACGAGC
>CAZKJJ010000680.1:0-1530 GCA_964553055.1 uncultured Acidimicrobiia bacterium | reverse complement strand
ACGGACAGGTCTGTTTCGTGGGAATCGGTCTGCCCAGCGAGGCGGCCAACCTGGCCCGGCTGTCTCATGCGCCAGATGTGATCCTCATCTACGAGTCAGGCACCATCGGCACCCACCCCGATGTGCTTCCACTGTCGATCGGTGACGGCGAGCTCGCGGAAAAAGCAGATCTGGTCGTGAGCGTGCCCGAGATATTCGCATACTGGCTCCAGGCGGGAAGAGTCGATGTGGGTTTTCTATCGGCCGCTCAGATCGACCGGTTTGGCAATCTGAACAGCACGGTGATCGGTTCCTACGATCGGCCACGTGTCCGGCTTCCCGGTGCCGGCGGCGCGCCCGAGATCGCGTCGTCGGCGGGTGAAGTGATAGTGATGCTTCGCCATTCACCGAGAGCCTTTGTCCCACGAGTCGACTTCATAACGTCGGTGGGCTTCGGCCGCGAGGGAGAAGGCCGTGGATCACACCGCGGATCCGGTCCAACTGTTGTGATCAGCGATCTCGGGGTGCTCCGGCCGCATCCCGAAACCAATGAGCTACAGCTGGTTGCCGTTCATCCCGGCATCTCCGTGGAGGAAGTGGTTGGGACCACGGGCTGGCCTCTGCAAGTTGCCGAGGACCTCGATGTCAGTGATCCGCCCTCGAAGACCGAGCTTGCAGTGCTCCGGGACCTCAAGACACGCACCTCCGCTGCCCATTCCCAGGTCTGAACGACCGTGTGCGCTCTGCGCACGTCTGGCTACAGTGTCGCCCCGTGGCGCAGGAACGGTCGGGCGACTTCATTCAATCCCTTCAACGAGGGCTGGCAGTCATCAACTCGTTCTCCAGGGACCGACCTTCGCAGACTCTCAGTGAGGTAGCCGTTACCACAGGGTTGACTCGGGCCACGGCGCGCCGAGTGCTGCTGACCCTGACCGACCTCGGCTATGTCCGGCAGAACGGCAGGGACTTCTCCCTCACCCCCAAAGTCCTCGACCTCGGCTACTCGTTCCTCTCTTCCTTTCACGTTGTCGAACTGGCCCAGCCCTCCATGGAACGTCTCGTTGACCAGGTCAAGGAATCGTCGTCGATGTCGATTCTCGACGGGTCGGAGATCGTTTACGTGGCCAGGGTGCCCACCACCAGGATCATGACCATCGCCCTGGCGTTGGGCTCCCGTCTCCCCGCATACCCCACGTCGATGGGACGAGTGCTCCTAGCCGGGCTACCTCAGGAGAAGGCCGAGAGGTACATCGAGGAGACGACCTTCGAGCCGTTGACCAGGTACACGATCACCGATAAGGACGAGTTTCGATCTGTGCTCGACGGTGTCAGGTCTGACGGGTTCGCCCTGGTCAATCAGGAGCTGGAAGAGGGCGTCCGTTCCATTGCTGCGCCCATCACAAATGGGCGGGGTGATGTCATCGCTGCGATGAACGTGTCGTGTCACGCTTCGAGGGTCAGCGTCGCCCGGATGCGAAGTGAGTACAAGCCACGTTTGTTGGCCACGGCCGCCGAGGTCAGTGAGCGGGCGAGCGCCCTCCGAGTCTGAAC
>CAZKJJ010000679.1:0-1531 GCA_964553055.1 uncultured Acidimicrobiia bacterium | reverse complement strand
CTGGGCCCCTGCCCGGAGGGCCACCCCGATTCGGCACCGGGGCCCCCTCCTGATAATGTTCTTCTTGTTGCGCGCGGGTGGCGGAATAGGCAGACGCGCTAGCTTGAGGTGCTAGTCCACGTATTAGTGGGTGGGGGTTCAAGTCCCCCCTCGCGCACGCAGTGAATGGTGGCCCTGACCTGAGGAAACTCAGGCGGGGCCACTCTTCATTTCAGCCTGTTCGGGCACCGTTCGGGCACATCGGCTGGCACGGATCCGCTGTTGAACTGTCGCAGCCACCGTACCCGGGATCACATCGAGTTGGCCGCGCCCGACTTTTCGGCGGAGTGCTGAGCACCGTCACTCAGCACTCGAGGAGCGTACGTCCACCTATCCACACCTGCGTCACTTCAGCCCAGAAAGACGTGGTCAGACTGGGATTAACTGGACCCGTGCGCCGACGATCCACACTGGGCGTCGTGTCCCTCGAGACACCTGGCGGCCATGAGGGTTGGTTCCATGTGCCCAGTCGATGGCGTTGCGGAGCCCGATAGTTTCGACGGAGCCGAATTGAAAACGTTCCGTGAGGTCGCGAAGGCCACTGCGCCGCACCCCATGGTCTCGCCGAACTCATACCGGCGACAACGTCATGACCCGAACGCCCAGTCGGTCCGCCTTACACGTGGGTTATGGCAACTACCGCGAGTAGCTTGCTAGATCCCTGTTGCCGGCCGACACCAGCCGGTCGATCAGGGTTAACCATTCTTCACCGGCGCCACGGGCGTCGGCTTCTGGCTTAATCTCGACCAGCCACTCGTTCATCACCCCATCCGTCGCAAGCTGTCGTGCGGGATTCAAAGTGCAGAGGTCTGTAATCCACCCCAGCCCGTCGGTGACCTGCCGCTCAAGCGGCAGCTTCCTCAAGAAGCGGACAAGCTCGAAAAGGCACCACGGCCGCCCCGCTGCCCACGGGAGCCAACGCGGGATGAACTTCGCCAGCTGTTCCGCGTCCACCCATGGAAGCGTCTCGCGTGCAAGCTCGCTGTGCAGCCCCTCCGGGACGCTGTCGAGGTTCGGGAGCAGGTGACCGAGTGCGAAGTCGGCAAACGTGTCATTGGAGATGTTGGTGTCGTAAATGTTGCGGTGGACTTCGACCTGGTCGAGGACGTGGCTGATGACTGTTGGCCAGACGGCGTGGGCTGCGTATGCGAGTTGTTGGGTTTCGGCGCCCACGGCTGCGAGGTCGCGGAGGAATGCGCTGAGGAGGTGGGGGGCGGCGGTGAGGGTGGTCAGGTACTCGACGAGGAGACCGTTGGCAGTGGCGTCCGTGTTGGCGAGGTTGTGGAGGAGTGCTCGGGCGGCACTGATGGTTTGGGCGTCGTTATCGTCAATGTAATAGGGCCCGGAGTCGTCTGTTTCTTGGGCAACCATGGCGGCGGCTTGGACGGTGAGCATCTTGGCGAGAGCGTCGTTTGCGGTGTCGGCCATGCAGGCGTGGGTTGAGGACGCGTAGCCGAGTGCACGGATGGTGGCGCTGAGGCGTTGGGTATCG
>CAZKJJ010000678.1:0-1531 GCA_964553055.1 uncultured Acidimicrobiia bacterium | reverse complement strand
AGAATCGGCTGACGCCCCAATGAGTCGAGGAGCCGGACATGGCCTGGCTCCGGTGATACGTGCCCTGGCCAGCAATGGTCCAGAAACCCCGGTTTCGCATGCTCCAGGGGCATGACGGCTGCGGTGGCCACGAATCCGTCCAACAAGACGGGTATCGACCGCCGACGAGCCTCGATTACCGCTCCAGCCATCGCCGCCAACTCCCAGCCACCCAACTGCCGTAGGATCTCCATTGGCTCGGCCGAGCCCACCCGGCGGACCGCTTCGTCCACCACGGAGACCTTGTTGCGAACTCCGTGGCGATCGAGGCCGGTGCCCGGCCCCACCCATTCGTCGGCGTCACCGCCGAAGAGTGCCATGCTGACGGCTGCCGCGGGCGTCGTGTTCCCGATGCCCACCTCTCCAGGGATCAAGACGTCGATCTCACCGGACTCCACGACGGCCGCACGGCCGACGCCGAGAGCGGTCTCGAACTGCTCAGCGCTCAGCGCAGGCTCGATGCGAATGTTGCCGCTGGGTCGACCCACTCCGACGTCGATCACGTCGAGCGTTGCTCCAACCTGGGTGGCCATGACCGCCGCGGTAGCGGACCCGGCAGCGAGAGTCTCGACGATGGCTGCGGTGACCGACGGGGGGTAGGCACTCACCCCCTCCGCAGCAACGCCATGGTCGCCGGCAAAGATCAAGACTCTCGGCCGTTCGACCGCGGGGTGGTCGGTGCGCTGCCAGGCGGCCAGCCACACCGCCATGTCGTCGAGTCTGTGCAAAGCCCCCGACGGACGTAGCACCTGGCCGGCGCGTGATGCGACGCTGGCAGCACACATCTCATCGGGCATCGCCATCGCCTCCAGCAACTCAATCGGCATCAGCAGTGTCCTCCAGCTCGATGGCCCGACCGGCCACCACCAGATAGGCACTGTAGGCGGCTGTCGAGAAGCGTTGGTTCGCCCAGCCGTGGAGATCGCGGAACCTGCGGGCAACGGGGTCCATGGGAACCACGCCTGAGCCGACCTCATTGCTGATGACGATGGTCTGGCGATGGGTGGCCGCGGACACCGCGGCTTCGATCATCTCGAGAATCACCGGGTCATCGTGATCCACCATCAAGTTGGAGATCCAAAGAGTGAGACAGTCGACAATGACGACTTCGTCGTCGCGGGCGTCAGCGATGGCTCTGGCCAGCTCGATCGGCTCCTCCACCAGAGCCCACCCCTCCGGTCGCTGATTCCGGTGCCTGGAGATCCGCTCGGCCATCTCGTCGTCTTCGGGCCGTGCCGTAGCCACGAATCGCACCGGGCCGTCACGCTTTGTGGCCAAGGCGAGCGCCAGCTTCGACTTGCCGGATCTGGCTCCTCCCACCAGGAAGATCAATAGTCGATGCCTCTGCGGGCCATGACCCCGGCGTCATAGGCGTGTTTGACCTTGTGCATCTCAGTCACCGTGTCGGCCATCTCGATCAGCGCCTCCGGGGCTCCTCTCCCGGTCAGGATGACGTTGACCTTCTCCGGTCGGTCCTGCAACGCTCGCACTA
>CAZKJJ010000677.1:0-1531 GCA_964553055.1 uncultured Acidimicrobiia bacterium | reverse complement strand
ATTCTCCGGTCGCGACGTCGACCGCCTGCGTCCCCTGTGTCCCACCGAAGACGGCTTCGATGTGCGGGACACGCGTCCAGTCGTCTCCGACCGTGCGTTCGTCGCCGCCGGTGAGCAGCACTGCGGGGATCACAATGGCCACCGCGATCAGAGCGACGATGAGAGCGGCGAGCCCAATGAGGGTGCGCCTGCTGCGTCCTCGGCTGGGGAGCGCGGCCTGGGCGGCATCGACGAGCTCCGCGGCGCTTGTGTAGCGCTCCTCCGGTTCCTTCGCCATCGCGGTGGCGATGACGGTGTCCAGTTCGTCGGGGAGTCTCGGGTTTGCTTCGCTCGGTTTGGGCGGGGGCTCGTCGAGGTGGGCCCAGAGGGTCTGGAATTCCTGTTCGTGGGGGTAGGGGACTTGGCCGGTCAGACACTCGTAGAAGAGGGCGCCGAGGGAGTAGATATCCGAGGAGGCCTCTGTCGTCCCCTCGGAGATCTGCTCGGGGGAGACGTAGTCGAAGGAGCCTGAGAGGGTGATGCTGATTCGAGCCTCGTCTTCCGAGGAGGCAGGCTTGGTGAGGCCAAAGTCGGCGAGGTAGAGGTGTTCTTGGTCACCCTGCGTTGCGATCAGGACGTTCGAGGGCTTGATATCGCGGTGGACGAGGCCCCGCTCGTGGGCTTGATCGAGTCCTGCCGCCGCCTGGGAGAGGAGGGCGAGTGCTCTAGCCGGTTCGAGGGCTCCCTCGGTCTTGAGCAGTTCTTTCAGGTCGGTGCCCTCGACGTAGCGCATGGCGATGTAGAGCTGGCCGTCGGCCTCGCCGGCCTCGTAGATGGGAATGACGTTGGGATGGTCGAGGGAGGCGGCGAGTCTCCATTCGAGGCGAAAGCGCTCGCGGAAGCGTTCGTCTGCGGAGAGCTCGTCGCTCATCAGCTTGAGCGCCACCTTCCGCTCGAGGGTGAAATCCTCGGCGCGGTAGACGGCGCTCATGCCTCCCCGGCCGATCAGCTCTTCGATCTGGTAGCCGGCGACGGTAGTACCGATGCGGGGGTCAGTGGTGGCTGCCCGCGCCATGTTGGTCAGCTCGAGAGGTCCTTGTTCCCATGTCAGGGCGAGGTCCAGATGGCCGTGTTGAAGCCTTTGCTGTCACCGTCCTGGCCGAGTGCGACGAGACCGGGACCGCCTGCGGTTACGGCCCACATGAGCTGGCCAGCAGGCTGGGAGAAAGCGCCGTCCGGGTCGGCTGCCTCGGTCCACGTCTCACCGTCCTCCGAGATCCAGACGACCGGGTTGATGTCGCCGTCGAGCACGCCTGGTTCCTCGCGCCGATAACCGACTGCAACGAGACCGGGCTCTCCGGTCGTGATGCCGCGCAGCGCGACGTTGGCTCCGCCCTCGGGGAGCTGTTCCTCGGGTATGCGATTCCAGACGAGACCATCCTCGGAGGTCAGGACCACGGCCCGCGGCCCTTCACTTGGCCCCGGCCTTGCGAGAACGTCGTCCGACCCCTCGTCGCCTCCTCTGGTCTCGAAGCCAACGGCGACGAACCCC
>CAZKJJ010000676.1:0-1533 GCA_964553055.1 uncultured Acidimicrobiia bacterium | reverse complement strand
TGTCAAGCAGGGGGTGGCCGCGTGAGCAAGGTCTACGTCGACATGTCCGAAGCCAATCCCCGCGTGTCCCCCGCCCACTCGTTCTCTCCCCGCCGGGCGTTCCTGTACCTCGGGGACGTGAGGGTGGAGTTGGCGTCGGTGGAGCAGTGTGACGACCTGGTGGACCTGATTTTGCAGGCGCGGGAGTCGCTGAAGAAGACGCATCGTCCGTTGACGAACATGGGGAGGCTCGACTGATGACTCAGCCTGCACTGGCATTCAACAAGCGTGGGATGGGCCGCCACTACCGGCACCCCGCCACGGGCGACGAAGTCCCGTCCATCACCAACATCATCAGCATCCTCGACAAGCCAGCCATCCCCCGCTGGGCCGCAAAGAAGGTCGCCGAGCAGGCGTGGAAGCTCCGGGCGTCACTCGCCGAGATGGGCGAAGACGAATGCATCGACGTCCTCAAGGGCTCACCGTGGCGCAGCTCCAACCGTGCCGCCGACCGGGGAACCTCTGTCCACGACTACCTCGAGGCCGCCGCTGAGGGCCGTGAGGTCGAGCTGTCTGGCGAGGCGCTGACGTACAAGGCCGGTGCCGACCAGTTCCTTGAGGAGTACCAGCCGGATTTCGTCCGGACTGAGTTCACCGTGTTCGGCGACGGCTACGCCGGGACGGCTGACTTCCTGGCGTTCATCGGTGGCCGTCTGGTCGTTGGGGATTACAAGACCTCGAAGGCGCTGTATCCGGAGATTGCGCTGCAGTTGGCGGCGATCCGCAACGCGAATGTGATTGTGGAGCCGGACGGGTCGCAGGAGCCGATGCCGGATGTGGACGGCTGCGTGGGGGTGCTGATTACTCCGTCGGGCTGTGAGGTCCGTGAGATCGACACGGGTCCGTCGGCGTACTGGGCGTTCCGGTCGTGTCTTGGGGCGTGGTGGTGGAGGAAGGCTGACACGCCGATCGGGAAGCAGGTGACCGCATGAGCCACTTGTCGGAGCTGGCACGTCCCTTCCCTGACACCTACGTGAAGCAGAAGCCGGGCGGCCGCGGCGGGGACTACGTCGAACATGCGGTCATCACTCAGCGGCTCTTGGAGGTGCTTGGCCCGTTCACGTTCGTGGTTGAGCGGGTGATCGCTGACGACCCGGTAACGGTCCTCGGACGGCTCGAGGTCGAGGTGGACGGCAAGCCTGTCCAGATTGTTGAGGTCGGTAAGTCGGAGAACCAGCAGGACCCGCACAAGTCGGCTGCGTCAGACGCGCTGAAGCGGTGTGCGATGCGTCTGGGGTGCGGCCTGCACCTGTGGGCGCAGGGCCATTACTACCTGGACCGGGCGCTGAACAAGCGTGAGGAGTCCGCATGAACGCGGACTATCTCGAGGAGATGCACCGGCTGTCCGGCCTGCTGGACGACGCCCTCGGCTACCTGCGCCGTCAGACGGTCGAGCTGGCCGATGCGGAGAACGCCTACCGGAAGGCCCGTGCCGAGGCGTGGGTGGCCACGGAGGGCACCGCGAAGCAGCGTGAGGACGCTGTCAACGGCATC
>CAZKJJ010000675.1:0-1538 GCA_964553055.1 uncultured Acidimicrobiia bacterium | reverse complement strand
GACTCGGACAGCTCCTTGCCTATCGCTACGGCGCGATCCCAGTCGTCCGCCGCACCGTGGGCCTGGCCGACACGGTCGACGATTTCGACGCCAACCCCGAGAGCGGCCGCGGCTTCGTTTTCGAAGCATTCGACGCGGAGGCCCTGGGAGCGGCGCTAGACCGTGCTCTTGCTCGCTTTCGAGATCGCGCAACCTGGCGAAAGCTCGTGCAGCGGGTGATGCGGGCGGACTTCTCCTGGAAGGCCTCCGCCTCTGCGTACGTCGAGCTGTACGAGAGCGCGCAGCGGCGAGCGGCTGACCGAAGCGCCGGGTGTTAGTTTGTCTTCGGAATCAGGCTTCCGCCCCACCACCCGAGAGTTGCGCAGATCACGCCGCTAATCAGATTGGCGACCAAACCGAACAAGCGGACCGGCAACGCCTGCGTCAGCGTGAGTGGCCCCGTCGGAACCGATGTGGTCCTGAGTGCAATCGGGTGATTGAAGTACGTGTCGACGCCCAGCACATATGACCCTATCATGGCAATGTTGATGAGGATCTGGGCAGAGAGCACAATAACAACCCCCAGCATGACCGCCTGCTTCCAGCTATAGCCTCGGAGGGGGCGGGAGAAGGCGGCAAAGAAGAAGCTCGCCATATAGCTCAACGTCACCAGGCTGAAGATCCCGGTGCCGGACTCATAAGGAACACCCATCCCACCCACGATCAGGCGCCCGATCATGAACAAGACGAGCAAAACAATGGCAAGCCGTGCAAATCGTATGTATTCCGACATGACAACCTCCTAAGAAGACAGACTCATCACGGGGTCCTGGGCCGAGCCGGCACACCTTACTCAGTCGGTTCCCAGGAAATCAAGCACGATCCGGCGAAGCTCCTCCGGATGCTCCAGGCTCACCACATGCCCCACCCCCATGATCAGCACTTTACGGGCTCCTTCGATCCCTTCCTGCAGCAGATCCACGTTCTCATGGATGCCCGGATGATCGCGCTCCCCTACGACCAAAAGGGTTGGCACATCTATCTCATCGAGCCTTTCCTCGGCCGGAGGATCGAGCGGCTCCATCAATCGGAGGTAGGCAAAACCCGAGTCGAACAGCCGCGGGCTGTCCTCGAGGATCGCTTTCATTTTCTCACGCGCCTCTGGCCGTTCCGCGTCCGGCATGCTGGGGTCGGCGAGGATCATCTCGATGGCTCGTTGGGGGCCTTCACTCACCGCAAGCGCTGACAGTTCCGCGAGAACAGGAGTCAGCTCGTCCTTCCAACTGCTCAAGCCGGGAGCGACGAGAATCAACGACTCGACCCTTTCCGGATACGCCACGGCCAAATCTAACGCCACACCGGCTCCGAACGAGAAGCCCAGCAGATGCGCAGACCCGAGACCCAAAAACTCCATGAGGCCATGCAAGTCTTCGTAGTGGGAGAACGTTTCTTTCGGAAGGTCCGACCTACCAATCCCGCGCGGATCGTAGCGAACGACTCGGAAGCGCTCGGCAAAGTCTTCGACCTGCTGGTCCCAGAGACGGCTGTCCAGATTCGCC
>CAZKJJ010000674.1:0-1543 GCA_964553055.1 uncultured Acidimicrobiia bacterium | reverse complement strand
GGTGATTAAGCAGATCGAGCCGAAGAACCCGCACCTTCAGGAGCGAGTGGTCACTCCACACGCAGCCAGGAGACGTAGACGGACATCGCGCACCGCGGCGATCACCCATGGCACCTGGGCGGCCCAACAGACCTGGTACAAACCCACTGGAGATTTCTACATGGCGCTCGACGCCAACCGGCCCGATCTGACCGTTCACGATCAGAGCTTCACCTGGTCAGGGAACTACTCGGACGGGGCCAGACGGGTAGCGGCCCGGGAGCTCAGGCAATGGATCGATGATCAGCATCTGGTGACCCCCGACTTCTTCGCCCACAGCCACGGTGCGACCGTGGCCAACCTCGCCACCAGAGGCGGTGTGGACTTCGACAGGTTGGTCCTTCTCGCCTGGCCGGTCCACCATCAGTGGCTACCTGACTTCGGCCGAGTCGGCCATGTCTACGACATCCGGGTCCGATTCGACCTGGTGATTCTCGTGGATCAGGGAGGACAGCGGTTTCGAGACTCCCGGGTCAAAGAACACCGAAACGGTTGGTTCGACCATGCCGCCCCCCACCAGCCAG
This sequence comes from uncultured Acidimicrobiia bacterium, assembly GCA_964553055.1. Lineage (GTDB taxonomy): Bacteria > Actinomycetota > Acidimicrobiia > Spongiisociales > CAZKJJ01 > CAZKJJ01. The sequence goes on along the minus strand of CAZKJJ010000674.1, from coordinate 980 downwards.
CCTATTGGAACGCCCACGGGTTGTGGGCCTTCGACTCGTAGGGCTGCGACATGGGTGTTGGGAGTTCGCTCAAGGTGATCGGTGCCGGCGTCGCCTGGCGCACTGTAGGCATCGAATCGGCCGGGGAAGGATTGCTAGAGGCGTTCATGTCTGATGACGAGCAGGACAGGACACTGGCCGGAATCTCGATAGTCAAGGCCGGCGAGCGCTCGATCGGCCTCATTGAGAAGGCAGGGTCGACGGGGCGTCTGACTCCTGGGTTGGTTCGGCTTCTGGCCGACATCGGCGGTCCGAGATCGAAGGCTCTGCTGAGCGAGATCGCGGCAAATGAGGGCTCGGTTGGCACGGCCGCGATGGAATCCCTTGAGCTGCTCGAGCAGATTGACTCGCTCGACTAGCCGACATCACGAAAGCTGGGGAACGGCCAACCTGGCTGCGAATGGGATCAGTAGCCCTCCAAGGAGTCTCGCGCCGCGAGATCCTCGAGCGGGGTGAGTCTTCACGAGCAGCACATCCCAGAGTCGGTTCGACGCTTCGCTGAGTCTCTTCTCTCGCCCGTGCTCAACAGGCTGGGACGCCGCCGGGGAGGTTGGGGGTTGAACCCGATGAGAACCGTTCCAGGCGCCAGATCCTCTGTGACGGCGACGGGGGAAGGCAAAGGGCCGACTCGTCCTCAAACAGCTCGAGCCCAGCTTTGCTCATGAGTTGTCCTTTCCGACTCGCCTCATCCTGGTCAGGGGCAGAGCAGACACCCTCTCCGATGAAGTCGAAGCTCATATCATCTCGAACCTGCCCATCACGACCGGACAGGCGAAGAGGAGAATGTCCCTTTCAAGGCCACGCACTACCGGGAGGCTATGAGCAAGATCCAAGAATCCACGAACACATAGACGACCCTCACCCGACGGCCAACAGCACCTCCGCTGCGCAGAAAGGGTGAGTGAGGTCGCGGTCGAGGCGTGTGTCAGGATCGACATTCG
>CAZKJJ010000673.1:0-1543 GCA_964553055.1 uncultured Acidimicrobiia bacterium | reverse complement strand
GGGCTTCGAGGCCGCGATGGTCGGCGGCATCGCTGACTGGTTCGCGGTGACCGCACTGTTCCGGCATCCGCTGGGAATCCCCATTCCCCACACTGCTCTGATCCCTCGCTCCAAGGACGAGATCGGTCAGGGACTCGCCGAATTCGTTCATCAGAACTTCCTCGAGCCATCGAACCTGCGTGACTGGATCGCCGACGCCGATGTGGCAGGAAGGGTGGCGACCTGGCTGGAGACACCGGAGCACTCCAACCTGGCGGCGAGACGTATCATCGAGGCGGCCGCCACCATGGCGGACCCGGTCGACGACGCCCGGTTCGCCACACTGATCACCGACACGTCGCTCGACTGGGCCCGCCAGACTGAGTTGACCCCGATCCTGTCGTTGTTGGTCGATGCCTGGCTCGACCAGGGTTATGTCGACGAGTCGATCGAGTCGACCCTCAAAGTCGCCGACCGCATAGTCGTTGAGAACCTCGAGACCTTGCGGGAGACCTTTGAGCGCTCCTCACCCTGGTGGGTTCCGTCGTTCATCGACGCCATGGTGTTCGACCGGATTGTCGCTGCATTCCACTTGCTCGTGTCCGAGGTTGCGGAGGACAGGACGCATCCGGTGCGCAAAGACATGGAGATGATCATCAGAGGATTGGCCGACGATCTGCGGAACTCGCCCGACCTGGCCCGGGCGATCGAGGAAGCCAAGGGACGGGTGCTCGAATCCCCGGAGCTGGCCGAGTGGATCGAAAGCCAGTGGCTGATACTCAAAGGCGGGCTGGCGGATGCAGCAGCCGAACCCGGTTCTGAGCTGGAGCAACGCCTGGGAGAAGGAGTCAGATGGTGGGCCAAGCGTGTGATCGACGACTCGGATCTGCGGAGTCGGCTCGACACCTGGATAGCTGGGTCGGCGGAGCGTCTCGCCCACCAGTGGGAGGACGAGGTGGTGGGTCTGATCGAAACGACGGTTGGCCGCTGGGATGCGACCGAAGTGGCTCACCGTCTCGAGCTCCAGCTGGGACGGGACCTCCAATTCGTCCGCATCAACGGCACCGTGGTGGGAGCCCTGGTCGGGGTGGTCATCCATGCCCTGCTCCTCCTGATCGGCTGACCCGACCGGGGAGTGTCACACGGTCGCCGCCAGCAATTCTCTGGCGGCGATCATCTCCCTTGCTTCGGCTCCGCCTTCGATGGTTTCGAGGACGGCGGCGAGTCGCTGGGTCTCGTCCGCACCGCCGCCCTGGGCTCTGAGAAGGGTGACCAGCCGTGTCAAAGCCTGGAGCTCGACGAAATGCACCCCGAGTGTGCCGGCCACTGCGATGGCCTGCCGGTATGAGGCGATCGCTTCGTCGAGGCTCGAGTCGGGCTTCGAGCGAATGACGTCGCCCCTCTGGACCAGGAACTCGGGGAAGATCGACTCTTCTCCCATCATGCCGATGGCCTCATCGATCAGCGATCGCGCCATGTCGACCTTCCCGGCGCAGACATGGGCAAAGGATCGCAGCGATAAGATCAGCGGCCAGAAGACCGGCGGTGTCGTCAGGCCCTGGTA
>CAZKJJ010000672.1:0-1543 GCA_964553055.1 uncultured Acidimicrobiia bacterium | reverse complement strand
CGGTGGGTCCATGAGCAGACCAGTGCCAGCATTCCCAAACCTTCCTCCACCTGACCCCGGTCGATGAGCAGCTGCCCGTGCAGACGAAGCGACCGAAGTCCAACCGGGGGGAGGCCGGTTGCCGTGGCGAGTTGTAGCCCTTGGTATACCCGCCTTTGGGCGGCGTCGAATTCACCAATGAGCCTCCAGATCTCGCCCGCTACCTCTGTCGCGTAGAGCTTCAAGTTGAGAGAAGCGGCCTCGGTGTCGGAAATGAGGGACTCTGCCTGTTCTATGAGCTCTCGTGCTGTGTCGAGATTGGAGGTCTCGGCGTGGAGGAAGGCCAGGTCGATAAGGGCCGAGATGGCCATCACGCGCAGATCATGGGACCGGGCTAGGTCAAGCTGTTGTCCGTGAAGGCTCATCGCCTCGGAGATTTCACCCAGCCCCCACAGCACGCTGCCCAGATTCGACAGGATGTGACAACGCATCACCAGGAGGTCCGGCCCGTCGGCACGACTCAGGGCATCGGTCAGGTACTCGCGACACTTCTCAAGCGGAGGCGCGGAGCACCCCAGACTTCGCAAGACATCGATCAATAGAAGCTCGTCGTCCGACGATCGAGCAATAGGCAGGGCTTCGAGCAGAGTTTGCTGTTGGGCAACGTGACCTTCGGTCCACTTCCTAGCCCACGCAAGGCTGACGAGAGCACGAACCAGTCGGCGCCGGTCATCGGTATTCGTTGCAGCCTCAACCGCAGCCTGTGCCGCCTCGACGGCATCTTGAAAGCGGCCCTGGCGTTGGAGGAGCACCGATTCCACCACTTGCAAACCGGCCATCACGGTGAGGGTCTCGTCGGTACCGTCGTCGAATTTGGCGGCGGCCCGGGCCATCAGTTCCAGACCTTGACTTATGCGCCCGGCGGTGTCGAGCACCGAGCCGAATCCTTCCACCGACCGCCCGATCAGCTGGTCATCCTTCAGATCTACGGCGTGATGCCACCCCTCGATCATGTCGTCGAGGTGGCGTCGATGCGCGATTGCGCTCTGTGGAGGGTCGAGCAGCCCGAGGATGGCTCTTGCGTGGCGTGAGCGCACCTCCGATCGGCGCTCAGCAGCGGCTGCGAGACGAGACGAAGCATATTGACGAACCAGGGGATGACTGGCGTACAGCCCTTCCGCTCGTTGCCCGACGAGTGACTTGTCTCTGAGGTCTCGTAACATGGCGGCGTCGACGTCGGCAACATCACTCGCTAACTCGCGCGTGAAAGGGGCAGCGAACACGGCCAGAGCTTCTATCGCCCGTTTCTCTCTCTCCGACAACAGCCGCCACGAGTGGGTCATTGCCGCCTCAAGGCTTCGATGGCGACTTACCGCGTCACGACTTCCACCTCGTAGAAGTGACGGATCTCCCACGATCTCGTCCATGATCTCTCGAGGTGACAAGGTCCGTAGCCATGGCACCGCCAGTTCGATGCCGAGAGGAGATCCACCGACCATCGCCGCGATCGATATGGCATCGACCTCACTCACAACCAAGCCAGGGGCCACCTGCCTGGCGCGTT
>CAZKJJ010000671.1:0-1553 GCA_964553055.1 uncultured Acidimicrobiia bacterium | reverse complement strand
CGACGGCTGCCCAGCCGACCAGCGTGGGAGCAGCCCCCGCAGCTCCACCGATCACGATGTTCTGCCTGGTCGTGCGCTTGAGCGCGATGGTGTACACGAAGACATAGAAGAGGAGTGCCGCCGTTGCCAGGGCCGCCGCCAGCAGGTTCACGGTGACCAGCAGCCACACGAAGCCGAGCGTTCCCAACGTCACGCCGAACGCCAGCGCCCTGCCCGGCTCGACCGCGTGCGTCGGCAGCGGGCGGCGCGACGTTCTCCGCATGACTTGGTCGATGTCGCGGTCGAGGAAGCTGTTGATGGCGTTGGCCCCTGCCGCTGACAGCGTCCCTCCGATCAGCGTGGCCGCCAGCAGCCACGCCCCTGGCCACCCATCCGCCGCGACGACCATCGCAGGCACCGTCGTGATCAGGAGAAGCTCGATGATCCTGGGCTTGGTCAGGGCAAGGTACGCAGCAGCCCCAGTCCGAACCTCGGGATGCACCTCCATGACAGAGAGGTTACCCAGGCCCGTCTCCCCCCGTTTTCGTGTCAATGGAGGCCTCGAAAACAGACGTCTCCATTGACAGGAAGCCCGTACCGTGAGGCCACCGGTACCCTGGCCAACGTGCGGAGGCTCCTGATCCTCGCTCTGGCGGTCGCGGCGTGCTTGGGCTCCGCACAGGACCCTCCGATCGCCCTCGTCGCAAACTCAGACCTGGCAGTCGGACCTCAGCGTCTCCTGCTCTCCCTCCGCTCCCTCGACACTGCAGAGTCACTCGACGAGCCCGACCGTGGCGTCACCGTCGAGATCTACACCCCCACTGGCGAGCTCGCCTCGAGCCAGGCGGCAGAGTTTCTGTGGATCGTCGAGGACGTCCGCGGCCTGTACACGACCACCTACACCTTCCCGGAGCCAGGGATCTGGACAGTTCGCATGCTGGCGTCCGACCTCCCTGTCACCGAGCCAACGCCGATCCAGGTGCAGCCAGACGCCTTGACGCCCGATGTGGGAGACGAGGCACCTCCTTCCGAGACGCCGACGCTGGCAGACACCCCTCTCGAGCTGCTCACCACGGACTTCGAACCCGACGAGTCCTTCTACGGGTCCTCAGTCGCGGAAGCGGTTGCGTCAGGAAGCCCCTCAGTGATCGTGTTCGCCACACCAGCCTTCTGCGAGTCTGCGGCCTGTGGGCCCGCCCTCGATGTCGTCAAGTCGGTGAGCGGGGAGTTCCCTGAGGTCAACTTCGTCCACGTCGAGGTCTTCGACCTGACGAGAGTGCCCGATGAGCTGGTGCCCGTGCCAGCGGTGGACGAGTGGCGTCTCCCTTCGGAGCCTTGGGTGTTCATCGCCGACGCCTCGGGAAGGATCGCAGCGAGATTCGAAGGGGTCGTCTCGGCACAGGAGATCCGCGCGGCGCTCGGCTCGTTCTGACTGCTCCCGACGGAGCGTCAGACTTCCGACATCCGACTCCCGTTCTTACAATGCCCCGGTGCTCAGGTGGCTCGGCGCGAGGAGGGCTCGGTGGGGGCCCATCGTCATCTCTGCTTCCCTCTTTCTGCTCCTCGGATCGTGT
>CAZKJJ010000670.1:0-1560 GCA_964553055.1 uncultured Acidimicrobiia bacterium | reverse complement strand
GAGCCGGCTCTGTCCGGTTCCGCCGATCTCCCCTCCGGAGCGGTGGCCACGATTACGGCTTACCTGCAGGAAGGTGGATCCCCGACTCTGGGCGTTTTCGTTGAGAACAACGGCGCGACCGCAGCTGGTGATGCTCGCATAACCGCACGTCATCTGGCCGATTTCGGCGCTGTCGACATTCTCGCCAACGATGGTGCGGTCTGGGAAGGCGTGACCAATGGTGTGGGTGCCGACACCGATGTGCCGGCTGACACCTACAACATCAAGATCACCGCAGCCGGTGACCCCGCCACGCTGGCATACGACTCCGACGTCATCCTCGCTGATGGCACTAACACGATCGCCTATGCGGTCGGTTCGGTCTCCGGTGGCAGCTTCCAGGTGGTCGCCGCTTCGATCAGCGGTCTCGCCTCGTCTCCCGAGGGTGTGCCTACCGGGTCTGCCGGCCTGGCCTCTGACATGAGCCCGGTCATCGCGATTGCTCTCGCTGGCCTCGCAGTTCTCGCCCTTGGCGGTTCTGTCGCTCTCGCCCGCAAGGAGCGCTGACGGTTTCTCACAACCAATGACACCTATGAGGGAGACCCATAATGGGTCTCCCTCATTCCTATTGCCGCCACTATGAAAAGCACCACCATCGCAATCCGTCGATTCCTGGTCCCTCTTTTGCTAGGGGTGGGGATCTTTCTGGCCGTTGCGGCCGCGATAGCCCTGCTGCCGAAGCAGGACGAGACGGTTGGTGACGCCCAGATGTCGGAGCGATCGCTCGAAGATGACGGCCGCGTGGCCTCCACCGTTGCATCGACACTTCCGACCGAGCCCACCGAAGATCCACGCGTCGTGACAGCTCCGGGTATTCTCCCAAACGAGGTCAGCACGCTCGACGCCCTCAACTCGGGTGCCGGTCCCGTGCCTGTCGGTCTATTCATCCGGTCGATCGACGTTGACGCGCCGGTCATTCCTCAAGGCATCGACGCTCAAACGGGTCAGATGGAGGTCCCGAACAACGTCTCCGAAGTTGCCTGGTACGAGTATGGGCCAGCCCCTGGAGAATCGGGTTCAGCAGTCCTGGCGGCGCATGTCGATCTCGCCGGCGAGGGGCGTGGAGTCTTCTTCGAGCTGCGCCAACTCGAACTGGGAGATCTCGTAGAGGTCACCTACGACAACGAAACCAGCGAGGAGTTCCGCGTTCAAGCGAGGACGATCTACAAAAAAGATGACCTTCCTCTCGAGGACATCTTCAGCAGGGAGGGCCCGCCGGTCCTCACCCTGATCACTTGTGGTGGCAGCTTCAACGCATCGGTCCGGAGCTATGACAGCAATGTGGTCGTCTATGCGTTGCCGGTGAACGCGATCGAGACGGTCTCACAGCTCTCCTGACCGACATCCGTTTTGGCCCCCGGCTCCGAATGCTGGGCATGAGACTTCAAGAACAGAGATGGGTCGAAGCTCCCCTGTCGGAGGCTTTCGCCTACACGTCAGACTTCTCAAACATCGCCGAATGGGATCCCGGGATCGCCGAGTCCGAGAAGGTTTCCGACGGTCCGATCGGTGTGGGCTCCG
>CAZKJJ010000669.1:1196-1560 GCA_964553055.1 uncultured Acidimicrobiia bacterium | reverse complement strand
CTACGAGTTCCTCAAGGAGATCCCCTACTTCGCGGGCCTCGGCGACCGCCAGCTCGAGCTGCTCTGTGCCAGAACCGTGCAGGTGCCGTACGAGGCGGGAGAGGTGCTCTTCGAGCAGGGTTCGGAGAGCGAGGACATGTTCGTCATCATGGAGGGCGAGATCGAGGTGGCGGACACGAGCAGCGGCCGGGACGTGATCCTCGGCCACGTCGGTCCCGGCGAGGTGCTCGGTGAGATGTCGCTGCTCGAAGGGAGGCCGCGCACTGCCGAAGCAAGGGCGGCCACCCAGGCGAGGGCTATCCGGGTGCCGCAGGAGGAGCTGTTCCGACTTCTGACCACCAAGGAAGCGGTCCTCACGATGCTT
>CAZKJJ010000669.1:0-1186 GCA_964553055.1 uncultured Acidimicrobiia bacterium | reverse complement strand
CCGCAACCGTCCGGACCGCGGAGCCTTCGACACTCATCAGGATCCCGGTCGAGGCGTTCGAAGAGCTCCTGCGTGACTCCCGGGTGGTCCGCCGCATGTTTCGCACCGTCACCTCGCGGCTTCGCAGCGCCGAGTCGACGCTGCAACACGAGGAGAAGATGGCGGCACTCGGAAAGATGGCTGCCGGGCTGATGCACGAGCTCAACAACCCTGCCGCGGCCCTGGCCCGTAGCTCCGACTACCTGGACGAGACCCTCGCCGAGTGGCAGAGCGTGACGGGCTCTCTCCTCGCCGAAGGGGTTGCTATGGGAGGCGAACCACCCGACCTCGAGGCCGCTCCCTCCGATCCGCTCGACCGCTCGGATCGGGAAGGCAGGATTGGCGACTGGCTCGACGAGGCGGGAGTGCACGATGCGTGGGATCTGGCCCCTGCTCTCGTTGCGGAAGGCTGGGACACCGATGCCCTCTCGAAGGTCACCGAGCATACGGACGGTGAGGCGAGGAGCGCGATCGCCAGGTGGTGGGGCTTGGGCGCCCTGGCCAGACAGCTCGCGGACGAGATGCACATGGAGGCAGAGCGGATCTCAGAGCTCGTCGGGACTGTCAAGCGCTACTCGTACGTCGATCAGGCCCCTGTGCAGCAGGTCGACGTGCAGGCGGGTTTGGAGGACACGCTCCGCATCCTGCAGACGAAGATCGGCCAAACCGTGACCGTCGAACGGGACTACGACCCCGAGCTGGCGAAGATCGAGGGGTACGGGGGCGAGCTGAATCAGGTCTGGACCAACCTGATCGACAACGCTCTCGACGCGATGGGCCCCGAGGGCGGGACACTACGGGTGCGAACCCGGTCCGAGAAGGACTACGTGGTGGTCGAGGTGGAGGACTCGGGTCCAGGTATCCCCGAGGAGATCCAGAGGAGGATCTTCGATCCGTTCTACACCACCAAGCCGCTCGGTGAAGGCACCGGTATCGGGCTGCACACCGTGCACACGATCATCACGAAGCACGGCGGCGAGATCCGACTCACGTCTGAGCCAGGCTCGACCCAGTTCCGAGTCCGGTTGCCCGTCCGGATGCACGCGGCGGGGGACTGAGCGCGGTTGATGTCGGCCTCGCTCTCCCAGAACTCGCGGCGATGACATCCGATCCCGCTTCGACATCGCCCTCCAAAGGCCACCCGTAC
>CAZKJJ010000668.1:0-1561 GCA_964553055.1 uncultured Acidimicrobiia bacterium | reverse complement strand
GCCCTCCGACGAGCCACAGGCACCGGCAGCTGGAGATCCCTGGGCCGAGTAGCCGATACCCTGGGTCCCAGCCCGCAAGGAGGATCGGATGAGCGCGGTCACCAAGACCATCAGACTGAGCGGCGAGTCAGACAACTCGTTCGAGGAGGCGATCGCCGCCTCCGTGGGAAGGGCTGCCCTGACCATCGAGGACATCGTCTCCTACGGGGTCGTCGAGCTAGGGGGATCGATCGACGACGCCGGCGTCCCCTCTTACCGGGCCACGATCGACGTGGTGTTCAACATCAAGGAGACCATTCACGGCTGATGACCGACTACGCAGACCTCGGCCACGGCATCCACCGAGTCACGCTGCCATTGCCCATCCCTCAGCTTCGGAGCGTCAACTGCTACCTCTTCGAAGGCAAAGAAGGGTTCACGCTCCTGGACTGCGGCGCCGCCACCGAGGAGGGCCGCGCTGACCTCTGGCATGCCATTGGACATGTGGGCATCGAGGTGAACGACCTGGCCATGCTCATCGGCTCGCATCTCCATCCCGATCACATCGGGCTCGCCCGCACGGTCGTCGCGGCGGCCGGCTGCGAGTTCGTGATGCACGCCAAGACCACTGCGGCCATCCCGTACTACAACGACTGGAACATCCGGTTCAGGCAGCTGGCCCCGATCCTGGCCTCGCACGGGGCGCCCGCCTCCGTCGTCGAGGAGCTGGAAGTCGAGAACCCGAGACCACCCTGGGCAGACCAGGCGGATCCTCCGACGAGGACGGTCGAGGACGGCGACAAGATCACCCTGGACGAGGACCGCTGGCTGGAGGTCGTCTACACCCCGGGCCACGAGACGAACCACATCTGTCTGGTCGACTCACGCACCGGCCTGCTGTTCTCTGGAGACCACATCCTGCCCCGGATCACCCCATTCGTGCCCTATTACGGGGACACGGACACCCTCGGCCAGTACCTCGACGCCCTCGAGCGGATCGAGCTGGTCGACCCAGGCGTCACCCATCCTGCGCACGGACCGGTGATCGATCGGGGGAGGGCACGGGCCCGCCAGATCGCCCTCCACCACGAGCGGCGGCTGGGCGCCATGCTCCAGGAGCTGCGGGCCGGACCACGCACCGCCTGGCAGGTCATGGAGGCCGTGTTCCGGCCCCATCTCATGGGCTTCGAGCAGCGGCTCGCGATCCAGGAGACCCTCGCTCACCTCGAGTACCTCAGGGCCAGAGATCAGATGTCGCGGTTCTGGGAGGACGACTGCTGGTGGTATCGCCGTTGACCGCACGGCACGCCACCTTCGCCATCACCACCAGTGACGGGATCGCCCTCCGGGCCCGTTGGCAACTGCGTGAGACGTCTGCCGCGGCGGCGCTCGTCCTGTGTCACCCCCATCCCCTCCACGGCGGAACGATGAACGCCCCGCTCATCCGGCGCCTGGCCGAGATCCTGGCCGAAAGAGGGATCGCCGTCCTGAGGTTCAACTTCCGTGGCGCATCGGGGTCCGACGGCTCGTGGGGAGGCGGCCTGGACGAGCTCCGGGACGTCGAGGCGGCGGTCGGCGCGGC
>CAZKJJ010000667.1:0-1568 GCA_964553055.1 uncultured Acidimicrobiia bacterium | reverse complement strand
TCCGGCTCGCCCCATCGTCGAGACGGAATCACGCGTCGTGAGGCTCGACCAGGCAGAGCGCTTCTCCGAGGTTCTCGAAGTCCTGGCGTCCGACCATGCCATGATCACCCAGTCCCTCCCCCGCTACCTGCCTGAGCGAGAGCCTAGGAAGTGGCTCTACGACCTCGTGGCCACGTACCCGTCGCGGCGGGGCAAGGGCTTTCGGCCTAGCTTGTGTCTCAGCGCGGCCAGGGCCTTTGGAGGCTCGGCGCAGGAGGCGCTTCCCAGCGCGGTGGCGATCGAGCTGCTGCACAACGCCTTCCTGGTGCATGACGACGTCGAGGACGGAAGCGAGCGGAGGCGGGGCGAGCCGACCCTCCATCGGCAGTTCGGCTCCGCCCTCGCCATCAACGCAGGGGATGCCCTGGCGGTCATCGCCATGACACCCTTGAGGGACAACCTCGACGTGCTCGGCATCAGGATGAGCCAGCTCGTCTTCGACGAGTTCCAGACGATGATGCACCGCACGATCGAAGGGCAGGCCATCGAGCTCGGCTGGAAGGCAGACGAGGTGGTGGAGCTCTCCCCCGAGGACTACCTGAATCTGATCCTGCTCAAGACCTGCGCCTACACCACGATCTATCCGCTCAGGATCGGAGCCCTCATCGGGTCATGGGGCACCGCCGAGCTCCACGACATCACGCGCTTCGGCTTCTACCTCGGAGCTGCGTTCCAGATCCAGGACGACGTCTTGAACCTGGTCGGGTCTCCGAGGTACGGCAAGGAGCCCTTCGGCGACCTGTACGAGGGCAAGCGGACGCTGATGCTGATCCACTTGCTGCGTTCGGCCGAGCCCGAGGACAGGATGGAGGTGGAGTCGTTTCTGCAGATGAGCAGAGCTTCCAGGACGACCCAGGATGTGGAGAGGGTGGTGGCTCTCATGGATCGGTACGACTCTGTCGGCTACGCCCAAGAGTTCGCGGCGGGCGTGGCCGCCGTCGCCAGGGAGGCGTTCGAGCCTGCCTTCGGCAACCTCGCCCCCAGCAAGGACACGGAGTTCCTGAGGGCCATGATCGACTACATGCTGGCCAGGGAGTCCTGACGACCCGAAGAGGCCGTCGTGGCCACGAGGTCACTACGGCCAGATGTCCCCGAGCGACTCCCGGCACGACCGCGGAAGCGGCCCTCCGTTTGAGAGGCCGTACGGGACTAGAGGCTTGGGCCCGCGCACATCCGTGGCCTGAAGACGGGTCCTGAAGGGGCATCCAGGTAGCGCATATCGGCGGATCGGCTCGGCTTGACTGGACTGAGCTGTCGGGCGAGCGCTGTTCTGTGCGGTGATAGACATTTCACGGTGTGCGGTATGCGATGAGCCCGCCGTCGGCTGGCCCGAGCTGTGGCGGGGTCCCGGTTCCGTAGCCGACATAGAGGGTGCCGTCGACGATGCTGAATCCTCCTGCGATCGGGTTATCCACGGTGTCGGTCCAGAGGACCGTCCCGTCGTCGGCATCGAGAGCGATGACGGTGCCATCGAAGGTTCCGCGATAGAGCACCCCGTTGGCGAGTGCCATGCTGCCTCCGGCGATGGG
>CAZKJJ010000666.1:0-1576 GCA_964553055.1 uncultured Acidimicrobiia bacterium | reverse complement strand
GCACAAAGCCCGCCGCCAGTGTGGTCTTGCCGTGCCTGCTCGGTCCGGCCAGCAGCACGGCACGACCATCCACATCGACAGCGGCGGCGTGAAGCGACCGGTCCCCACGACGAAGGAAGCAGAGCGCGGCTGGCAGGCCCCAGAGGCGCTCCTCGCGTCGAACGGAGTCGCCGTCGGCAGGGACCTCGACCGAAGGCGTGTTCGGATTCACGACGTACCAACCTCCGTCGGCAATCCAGAGCTGGTAGGAAGCATCAGCCTGGTACAGGCTCGCCTCGAGCGGGCGTTCGGGAGTCGGTGTCCACGTCACGATTGGGTCCATTCCCACTGGATCGCCGTTCTGGTCGCCGACGCGGATGGTCAGCGCACCCTCTCCCTTCCCCGCACGCAGGTAGTGAAGCGGTATCTCCGAGAAGACGCGCCACCCAAAGCAGGTCCCTTCGGGTGTCATCCGAACTGCTCCACGAAGGCATGGACCTTGGCCAGGTCGTGAGCCCACGACAGTTCGCGGGTCGTCATCTGACCTCGCTCGAGCTGTTCGGCCAGGAGCTCGTAGTCGACACCTCTGACCCGATAGTCCTTTCCGAGTACCCAACGCCTGATCATTTGGTAGTCGGCCGTGTCCAACACGTGCTCATCGAAGGCGGTCTTCTCTTCGCGGTCGAGGATCCGATCGGGCAACCGGCCGCGCATGGCTTGCCTGATGAGGCTCTTGTGAAGCGGATGCGGATACTTCAACTCGGCTCGCAGTGAGAGAAGAAACTCCCATAGGTCTACGTCCACCAGCGGCCTTCTGACCTCAACACCGGCATGTTCTGCACAGATCTCACTGGCCTCCCAGGTCGAATTGGTGAAGAAGACGGGGTAGGACTGTTGGTGAATCCATCGACGTCGGGCGGGGATCGAGAAGGCATGTCGTCTATACGGGCGTCCGGTGGATTGAGGGTCTACCCACGCAGGCGTGGGAAGGTAAATCCTGCCCCTCCGTCGGGCATGCCACGTCGCAACGCCGCTTGGAGCGGCATCCCTCACGATCCCCTTGAGAAGTGACCTCACCGAGTGGCCGTGGTCACGCAGAATTCGGATTCTCTGCAGCAGCGGGCGGAACCGAGCATGAAGGGCCAGATGGGACAGGATGTGGTGAGACATCGCATACACCATCTCGGCGAGTTCACCACTCAGAACGGTGCCGGCGCCGTGGTCAGTCGCATGGCCGTATGACTCCATGACGAGCCCTACGGGTAGCGTGTCCCACGGTCCATCCAACAGATCGACCCACCGCCCCAGATCATCTAGGAATCCTGCTCGCGGCTCATAGGCGTGAAGTGGAATCCGCAGGTACCGGGCTACTTCCTCGGTGAAGGTCCGCTCATCGGCACTGGGATGGTTGGGGTACACGAAGGTGAGCCCAAGCAACGGCTCTCCGGATCTGCGTATGTGCTCCGGAGCCGCGAACGCGGCCACAGTGGGTGAGTCGATGCCGCCACTCAGGAGCACGGCGTCGTGCCCACGCACCGTCCTGCTCACTGCCTGGTCGAGCAGCTCGACGAGACGCTCGGTCGCCTCTGGTAGGCGC
>CAZKJJ010000665.1:0-1576 GCA_964553055.1 uncultured Acidimicrobiia bacterium | reverse complement strand
GATCCGGCCATCGCCAAGACCATGGCGAAGGCGACGACGAATACCGTCACTGCCCTTCTCATGGTTACCCTCCCTCGTTGTGTCAACCGTGCCCGGGACGATGCACCGGTCAGCGCCGGCGCATCCCCAACGTGGTCGTGTATGTATCGACGATCGGGGCGTCATAACCGTTCATGGCGTCGAAGGCTCTCCTGCTCCGCTGCTTCAGGGGTGGGTGAGCGGAGCCAGCGCAAGGTGGGACGGAGCGTGGTCGGGTGTTGCAGAGGTGATGTGCTCGGCAGTGCGTTCCAGACCGAACTCCGGTGATCGGCGAGTAACGGTGGGTCAGCCATCAGCCGTCTGAAGCGACTGGCACGCCTCGCCGTGGTCGACGTGGGCCCGCTCCGGCAGGTTCCCGGCTTTGCCTGGCTCTACGGCGGGATGTTCTTCGCCCAGACCGGCCGTCAGCTGGCGGTTGTCGCGGTTCCGATCCAGATCTTCGACTTGACGGGATCCACGCTCGCCGTCGGGCTGCTCGGTCTGGCTCAGCTGATCCCCCTTCTCCTCGTGTCCCTCGTCGGAGGGGCCTTGGCCGACGCAATCGAGAGGCGTCGACTGATCCTTCTCGCTCAGCTGGTTCTGGCCGCGACCGGGGCACTGCTGCTCTGGAACTCGGTCGTCGACTCACCCGCCATCTGGCCTTTGTACGTGCTGAGTGCGATCAACGCCGGGATGTTTGCCATCGACGCCCCGGCCCGGCACGCCTTGCTCCCGGGGCTGGTGGGCCGGTCGCTGCTTCCGTCGGCGTTGGCGCTCAACCAGACACAGACGAATCTAGCCAAAGCCGCCATTCCCGCGCTCGGAGGGCTCCTGATTGCCGTCAGCGGCCTGCCCGTGACCTACGGGACGATGACCGTGGCGTTCCTCATCAGCGCGTTGCTGGTGGCACGCATACCGCCCGTGGCGGTTGAAGGTGGTGGCCGGAGCTTTTCCGTCGCCTCCATCAAAGAAGGCCTCGAGTTCCTCAAGTCGCGGCGTCTGATCCAGGCGGCGCTGCTGATCGACCTCAATGCCATGGTGTTTGGCATGCCCTCCGCACTGTTTCCGGCGTTCGGCACCGAGGTTCTGGGCGGCGATGCCCTGACCGTGGGACTGCTCTACGCGGCTCCCGGAATCGGAGCACTGATCGGCTCGGTCACGTCGGGATGGGTCTCCCTGGTGGTGCGACACGGTCGAGCGGTCGTCATCGCGGTCATCGTGTGGGGCCTGGCGATCGCTGTCTTTGGGTTCTCTCGGTCGGTCTTCCTGGCCGTCGCGATGCTAGGCATAGCCGGCGCGGCCGATGTGGTCTCGGCCATCTTCCGCCAGTCCATAGTGCAACTCTCGATCCCGGACTCGTTGCGAGGGCGTCTCTCCTCTGTCCACCTGGCGGTCACTGCAGGAGGGCCTCGTCTCGGCGACCTCGAGGCCGGGGTGGTGGCTGCTTTGACGTCGGTCAGGTTCTCGATCGTCTCGGGAGGCTTGGCTTGCGTAGTCGGCGCACTCCTCGTTGCCCGCTGGTCACCTCAGTTCACCAACTACGAGTACGGACCCTCCG
>CAZKJJ010000664.1:0-1577 GCA_964553055.1 uncultured Acidimicrobiia bacterium | reverse complement strand
CTTGGAAGGAGGCTCATACGGGGTTTGGCCGACACCATAGAGTGGCTCGTGGACTCGATGGACGCGGAGGTGGTCCTGGCCCCACACATCACCCCGGACCTCGAGCTGACGGCCCGCATCCTGGCTCGCTTGCCTAGACGCATCGAACGAAAGCACGTACGCGTTCTTGGGGTGCCACACCCGTCCAGGGCCAACCTCTTCTTCTCGGCATACGCTCAGGCGGACCTCGTGATCGGCATGCGGGGCCACGCCGTGATCTGTGCCTGTGGATTAGGAGTCCCCTGCATCGGGCTGTCGACGCACCCCAAGGTCCGCGGGTTCATGGAATCCTGCGGGCTCGACCGATGGGTCGTCGACTATGGGAGCGGCTTCGAATCCGTCCTTCGGAGGCGCAGCGAGGAACTGCTCACCCGCCCCGAGACCTACCGGGAAACGCTGGATGCTGGCACGGCGGACTTCGGGGCTCGCTTCGACCGGTTCATCGATGCCTGCCTAGTTCGATGATCCCCCCGCCGGTACACCCGGCGACATGCCTGGATTCGACAGGGGCGCATCATCGAGGATCGCATCACACAGGGCGTCCAGCGCAGGGTCGCGTCCAGGAGCCAGATCCTCGTTCCCCCGATACCCGAACGTGACGTAGGAACGCGGTCGCTCACGAACCGAATGCAGGGGGAACGGCTCCTCGAAGAAGTAGAGATGGGCGTATCGGCGAGCCGCCTCCACCTCATCAGGGGACATTGATCGACGGGCGAGAGCAGAGGCCAGATGTCCGTCGAACTCCGCTGCATCGGAAGCATCCATCGAGAAGCCCTTCCCGCGGTAATGGGTCGATCCCGCGACGATCGTCGGCTTCCCCAGAATCGCGGCTTCGAGACCTATGGTCGAGGCATAGACCAGGACGACGGTGGCCGCCTCGAGGAGCTCGTAGGAGTTGGTGGGGTCCGTGGGCGGAATGACGCTGACGTTGGCGGGCAGGTCGACGTGAGCCTCTTCGAGAACGTGCAATACCGGCTCCCGTGAGGCCTTGAAGGGGACCCGAGCCTCGGCGGGGTGAATCCGGATCACAAGATCCAGATCGTCCCGCTCCCTGAACCACTCGATGGTGTGGAGGACCCAGCCCGCCATCGAGTCGAAGGCAACGTCTGACTCGTAGACGGCCGTGTCCCAGAGCACGTTGGTGAACAGCACGACCGTTGGGCGTCCAGTCTGATCTTGCAGGGGAATCTGCTCGTCCCAGAGTCTCTCAATCCCGACCTGCCCGGAGCGGCGCTCGGCCAGATAGTCGTCCAAAGCAGCATTCTGCTGCTTGGAGAGGGGTTGGCGACGTCGGACACTCCACTTGTCCTCGAAGTCCTGGTCCAGCACCGGAAGGTCCCTGGCTACGATGACGGAGCCAATTCTCTTGGCGCGCTCGTAGGTCCAGACCGTCACCCCCCGTGCCTGCGCTACCGCCATGAGGACGGCTTCGGCAAAGAACAGTCCATTGAGGACCAGCACGACTCGGGGATCGAAGTCATCCAGGATCCGCTCACTCGCCGCCTGCACGGTGCGCCCTGCACGCACGAACCCCCTGA
>CAZKJJ010000663.1:0-1577 GCA_964553055.1 uncultured Acidimicrobiia bacterium | reverse complement strand
GCGTACCGGGCCCACGTACGAGCTGTCGTTGTCGTGGAACAGGGCGATGAAGCGCGTGATCCCCCCTTCGACCAGTACTTCGTAGATCGCCTCTGCCTGTTCGAGGCTGGACTGCGGTCTCGCGTTGAGGTGATTGTCGACCTTGATGGCAACCACTCTCCGGTCGAGGGAGGCGGCGTCAGAGACCGGTGTGCCGTTGATGGGCGACGGGACACCCGGATCCTCGGTGGTGGAGGTGGGTGCCAGGCTGGTCGTCGTGGCCCGTGACGAGCTCGTCGCTGGGTTAGTGGTGGTAGGAGCGGTCGAAGTCGGCGTCGTGGCTGCCTGGGATCCTCCTGAGCACGCCGCTACGAGCAGGCAGGAGACCAGGGCTGCGATGGGGGAGAGCCTGGGCACGAGCTTTCGAGTGTACCTCTGGTCTCAGCCTGCGAGCTGTTCTCGCGCCAACTCGGGCTCGTTCACTGCGATGGCGAATTCCAGCCCCATCGAGTTGGTGCGAAGCAGGTACACCGCGTCGATGTTCACGCCTGCGTCAGCCAGCTGTCTCGTCATCCTGGCCAGGCTCCCCGGCTGATCCTCCAAGATCGTGGTCAGCACCTCGCGCTCGCTCGCGTGGAGGCCAGCCTCCCTGAGGGCGCGCGTCGCCCGTTCCGCCCTGTCGACGATGAGTCGGACCTCTCCCTCCTCGTCGAAGCCGAACGCAGCGAGCGCCTCGATGTTCACGCCTGCCTGCGCCAACGTCTCGGCGAGGGCGGCGAGCATGCCTGGGCGGTTGGCGAGACGGACGGAGAGCTCGATCACATCACCAGCCTAGAGGCCCGAAGCTCGGAGGAGTCACTCGTCTCCGCCGGACCGGGAAGCCGCCATATCTGCGATCTCCGAGACGACGTCCGCGTTGGCCAGCGTCGTCACGTCACCGAGCTGTCTCTGCTCCGAGATGTCGCGGAGGAGCCTCCGCATGATCTTCCCTGACCGCGTCTTGGGGAGGTCGTCGGTGAACACGATGCTCTTGGGCCTGGCGATGGGCCCGATCTTGGCAGCCACGTGGTCGCGCAGCTCCTCGATGAGTGCCTGGTCGCCGCGCAGGCCGGACTTGAGCGTGACGAAGGCCGCGATCGTCTGGCCGGATATGGGATCGGTCCTCCCGACCACCGCGGACTCGGCCACGGACGGGTGGTCGACGAGCGCCGACTCGACCTCCGTCGTGGAGATGTTGTGGCCTGAGACCAGCATGATGTCGTCCACCCTTCCCAGAAGCCAGTAGTAGCCGTCTTCGTCGCGCTTGCATCCGTCACCTGCGAAGTAGCGGCCAGGGAACCGAGACCAGTAGGTCTCCACGTAGCGGTCGGGATCCCCGTAGATGGTCCTGAGCATCGCAGGCCAAGGTCGTGTGAGGACCAGATACCCGCCTCCTGGGGGCGGTACCGAGGTCCCGGACTCGTCGACGACGTCTGCGGCGACTCCCGGAAAAGGGAATGTGGCGGAGCCCGGCTTCGTGGTGGTGATGCCTGGCAGCGGCGTGATCAAGATCATGCCGGTCTCGGTCTGCCACCACGTGTCGACGATCGGGCACGAGC
>CAZKJJ010000662.1:0-1581 GCA_964553055.1 uncultured Acidimicrobiia bacterium | reverse complement strand
ATGACGGCGTCGCTCTCAGGAGCCAGGTCGAGCCCTGCCAGGATGGAGCGGGCGCATCCCTCACGGTAGGCGTCGTTGCGGGCCGGGCGCCACCTCCCGGCGTCCAGCGAGTCGAGAGCCTCGTCCGCGGCGCCGCCCACTACCACCACGATCCCATCGAGCTTCGATTCCTCAGCATGCCGGACAGTCCACCCGAGGACGGTCGAGTCGCCCAGCGGAAGCGTCTGCTTGGGTCTGCCCAGCCGTTCCGAGGATCCTGCCGCCAGGACGATCCCCGTGACGATCATCCGTCCGATCGCGCCGCCTCGATCGCCTGCAGGAGGGCTCTCCTCGCATACACACTCGCCAGGTGAGCCTTGTACTCCTGCGAACCGAACAAATCCTCGAGGACCGTGATGCCTTCTGCAGCTCTGAGTGAGGCGGCTGCTACTACTTCCTCAGAGGCCTCCTTGCCTGTGACGTCTTCCATCACGCCACGAGCCAGGACCGGCTTCGTGCTCAACCCTGTCAGCGCGACCCTGGCGGCTGCGACGCCGTCGCCTTCGAGGCGGACCCACGCAGAGGCGCCTGCGACGGCGTAGTCGCTCCTGCCTCCGCGGCGGCCGAGCTTGTCGTACGCCGACCCCTCTCCCTGCTGTCGCTTGGGTATGCGCAGCTCGACGAGCAGTTCGTCGGGCTCCAGCGCCGAGGTGAGGGTGTCGACGAAGAACTCGTCGGAGGCGATGTGGCGAACGCCGTTCCGGGAGCGGGCCACCATGGTGGCGCCCAGGGCCAGGGCAGCAGCCGGCTGGTCCGCAGCGACGTCCACGTGCGCCACGGAGCCGCACGTCGTTCCTCTGTTCCGAACCTGGACGTCTCCTGTCCATGCTGCGGCATCGGCGAGCGCAGGAGCGTGTTCCCTGATGAGGGGATCGCCTGCGGTTGCCTTGTGACGGACCATCGGCCCGATCGAGATGGCGTCACCGGTGTCCACTATCTCGTCCAGTCCTGCGATCCTCCCGATGTCGACGACGAGGGCAGGCGAGAAGAGCCTGAGCTTCATGAGAGGCAGCAGGCTCATGCCTCCTGCCATGACCTTGACGTCCTCGTTGTCGCCGAGCACGGCGAGGGCATCGTCGAGCGTCTCGGCCGCCACGTAGGAGAACTCGCGGGGGAACACCGTCAGACGACCTCGTCCCAGGGAGCAGGTGGAGGCTCCTCACCTCGCATCTTCGCTGCTGCGTACTCGATCGACTTCACGATGTTGTGATAGCCGGTGCAGCGACACAGGTTGCCTTCGATCCCGTGCCGTATCTCCTCCTCGGTGGGGTCGGGGTTGTCCTGGAGGAGCCCGACCGCAGCCAGGATCATCCCAGGCGTGCAGTATCCGCATTGGAGCCCGTGTCTGGCCCAGAAGCCCTCCTGGACGGGATGCAGTTGATCGCCAGAGGCCAGGCCTTCGATGGTCGTGATGTCGGCGTCTTGGGCCTGGACGGCCAGGACCGTGCAGGACTTGACGGGATCGCCGTCGAGCAGGATTGTGCAGGCACCGCAGTAGGAGGTCTCGCATCCGACGTGCGTGCCTGTCAGCAGGAGATCGTC
>CAZKJJ010000661.1:0-1585 GCA_964553055.1 uncultured Acidimicrobiia bacterium | reverse complement strand
CGCGTCTCACGTGCCTCGGTCACCGTGGGCGGCGCAACGGTCGGAAAGATCGAGCGGCGCTTGTGTGTCCTCCTGGGCGTTGCCAAGGGTGACGGCCCGACAGACGCACGGGCCATGGCAGAGAAGCTGGTCGCGTTGCGTGTCTTCCCTGATTCCGACGGGGCGATGAACCGCTCCCTGTCGGATGTCGGGGGCTCCGTGTTGGTGGTGAGTCAGTTCACCGTGTACGGAGATGCCAGCCGAGGCAGGCGACCGTCGTTCACCAGGGCCGCTCGCCCTGACGAGGCAGCTCAGCTCATCGACGAGGTGGTGGCGCACCTGCGCTCCCATTCCCTGGAGGTGGCCACGGGATCGTTCGGGGCTCGAATGTCGCTGGAGCTCGTCAACGATGGGCCGGTCACACTCGTCCTGGACGTCGAGCGAGGCAAGGTCACGGGCTGACTCCAGCTGCCTCGAGCCACGCTCGTCCTTGCTCGCAGAACCGCACGAAGTCACATGACCGGCAAGAGGATGACGGCGTCGCAGGGAACTCGCCTGTTCCGATGGCCGACGTGAGTGCCTCGAGGTGCGACCTGGCATCGTCGATCCACGCAGCGTCGACGTCTTCCGACTCCTCGAAGATGCCTCCTCCCAGGAATGCGAAGGTGACGCGCATCGGAGGGGTTGCGAGCCCCGTCTCGACCAGTGCCAGCGCGTACGCCTCGAGCTGGGTCTTCGCTTCCGGGCTGCTCGGAGGCCTCCCGGTCTTGAAGTCGACCACCTCGGTGATGCCATCGACATACACGGCGTCCGCCCTTCCTCTGATCCTGGCCCCATTGCGCAGGGCGAGCTCGAAAGGCACCTCCACGTACCTGGGTTTGGCAGCTGCGAACCGCGATCGCTCGAACGCCTGGAAGGGGTCGCCTGCGGGTTCCTCACCCACGGTGACGTCGTAGAGGTCGACAGACATCTCCTCGAAGGGAACCATGCCCAGATTCCTCAGCTCGATCTGCCGATGGACCCTCGCGCCCCGGCGAGCAGCGGCCGAGGGACGCCGCGGGAGACGGTCCACCTCTGACCAGGAGTAACGCCGTGGGCAGATCGCGAACGTCACGAGGCCGGTCACAGACGCCTCGATCCCTTCCTCCGCCACGGCGGGTTCCCGAACTGCAGACCCTCTGCTCAGAGCCTCGAGCTCGGCTCGTTCGTGCTCGAACAACTCGAAGGTGTCGAGCTCGGCGGCGCGACGGGCAGGCCACGAAGGGTCCGAAGCAGCCCGAAGCAGCCCCAGACGCCAGCCCTCCTGGAAGACGGGGTCGGGTGATTCCCCAACACCCCCAAGGCGGAGGTGCTGGGGTCTCGTGCCAGCCGGAGGGTGGCTCCCTCGCGTGGTGGCGCGGCGCTCGATGAGCTCGAACAGGGGGCTCGGCCGTGTGGGATTCTTCAGTGGAGCGGGCGAACCCACCCACCAGGCTCCTGATGCGTAGAGGCGGGACCGGGCTCTGGTGACGGCCACGTACGCCGTCCGCCACTCCTGGTTCTCGTGCCACATCGAGAGAGCCTCCTTTCTGAGTTGCTCGGACATGTCACGGCTGATCGGGGGGAG
>CAZKJJ010000660.1:0-1588 GCA_964553055.1 uncultured Acidimicrobiia bacterium | reverse complement strand
TCAGGGGTTCGAATCCCCTCCTCGGCTCCCGCGGCTGCGAGCCCAGGGCTCGGAGCGTGACATACGCGGCTGCGAGCCCGCGGAATCAGGCTGTGAGGGGTTGGAGCGCCTCCCGAACCGTCGCAACCACCGTCTCCGGGCGGTTGACGACGTCGTCCCAGGTGAAGCGGAGGATGCGCCAGCCGTGGAGGATGGCATCCCGGTCCCTGGCTCG
Source organism: uncultured Acidimicrobiia bacterium (assembly GCA_964553055.1). GTDB lineage: Bacteria > Actinomycetota > Acidimicrobiia > Spongiisociales > CAZKJJ01 > CAZKJJ01. Next base: position 1,374 of record CAZKJJ010000660.1, on the reverse strand, counting down.
ATCCCGTTGCATCGCCTCGGCTTGAGAGTGATGCCGTCGGGAGTCCCACTCGATAGCGAGCCGAGCTACGGGGTAGGCGGCATCGAAGCGCTTGTGCACCTTCCAGGGGATCGGGTACTCGACCTCGGGGACGAGCTGACTGGCCTGGAGGAGGAGCGCGTAGCCCTTTCGTTCCAGGACGGTGGCGTTGCGCAGAGGCCCGGTGCGGGCGTGGAGAACCGAACGCATTGAAGTGGTACCCGGTTTCCCCGACCGCCCCACCAGGTCGACCACAGCGGCGACCTCGTCGTAGGTCGTGATCCGAGCGGAGATGGCGTCGTCGAGCACGGCGCCCAGATGACGTTCGGTGACGATCGCGGCGAGGTCGACGACGGTCCGCGGTGGGGTGGTGACGGGAAGGTCATCGATGCGCATGACGTGCTCGTCGACGAGATCGTGACACCTCCGCACGATGACCCCGGGAAACTCGTGCGTCGTCTGGCTGTGGACCAGGACGGTGGCAAGTCCTCGTTTCACATACGACAGGCTGTGGAGCTCAGCGGCAGCCTCGTGGGCGACAACTGCGCCCGGGAGCGAGACCACAGCGGCCCGAAGATGATCCTCGACGGACACCATTGGCGTGATCAGGTATGCGCCACGTGCCAGCCGCGTCCATCGCGCCGAGCGAAGCCGGTAGTCGATCTGACCCTTGGTCAGACCCACGTCGAGAGCTTGATCGAGGCGAAGGGCCCCACCTTGGAGCGAGCTGATCTCAGCAATACGGCGGTCGGCGTTCATCGGTGCAGCGTCGCACCCGGCTGTGACAGAAACGCGCCATTCCGCGGGCCGGCAGCGTGATATACGCGGCTGCGAGCCCTGGGCTCGCAGCGCCTACGCGTCGAAGCCGAACATGTCCTCGAGGTCTTCGATGTCGGTCACCTCGTTCGCCGGCGGCGGCTCGATGACGACATCGGTCCCCCAGTCGAACAGGTCGTAGCGCATGGACATCCGCTCGAACCCCTCTCCGGGCGGCGCATCGAAATCGCTGCCGTCGAGCTCCATCACGAAGCGGACCACGAATCCGGCGTCGGAGATCCAGAAGTCGATCGGCATGAAGTCCTCGGGCAGCGGCCCGAGGGCTTCGAGCTCGGCGCGCTCCTCGGTGGTGGCGAACTCCATGAGCGCCTCCATGTCGAAAACCGCCCGGTAGTGGGTGGCCGACACCCCGTTGATCGTCTCCTTCCCGAGGTCCTCGACCTCGGCTCCGGCCTCGTCGAAGGCGGCCAGGAACTCCGTGGGGTTGGACGGGGACGTGGCGGTGAACCCGCCGGCGGCGTCCATGCCTTCGTCTGCGGGCATGGAGATCCACGGGGTGTCCGCACCCAACAGCGTTGT
>CAZKJJ010000659.1:0-1597 GCA_964553055.1 uncultured Acidimicrobiia bacterium | reverse complement strand
GCACCAGCGCTTCCGCGAGCTCGAGGTCTTCCTGAAACGTCACCTTCAGGTTGTTGGGCTCACCTTCGACGACTGCCACCGTGCCACCCGCCAGCTCCACGAGCGAAGCGTCGTCAGGCACGTCAGCCGGGGACTCGGCGTGTGCGGCCACGAGGTCGAGCCGCCGGAAGCCCTGCGGTGTCTGGGCGGCGACGAGTCGCGTTCGGTCGGCAGTGCTCACCACCTCCATGTCCTCGACCACCTTGATGGTGTCCCGTAGGGGAACGACCGGGACGACACCCTCCACGTCGCCTCTCGTCAGACGGGTGAGCACGCGAGCCGTGAGAGCCGCTGTCGCCAGAGGCCTAGCTGCGTCGTGGACGAGGACGTACTCGACGTCTGGCACCCGGGCCAGCCCGTTCGCAACGGAGTCCCTGCGCCTTCGACCACCGGGAACGCCTTCGGGCACCGGCCCTACGACGATTACCCCCTCGCAGCCTCCCTCGAGCAACGATTGCCGAGCCCACGTCCACAGGGGTCGTCCGCCGAGCAGGGCTCCGTGCTTGGCTGATCCGAATCTCCGGCCCTCGCCAGCAGCCACCACAACCCCCCAGGCAGTCACTGCTCGAGTCTGGCGAAGAGCATCCTCCCCACCGTCGTCCTCGTAGCACCCACGACTTCCACGGAGACCTCCCGACCTATCCACTCCGTGCCGCTATCGACGACGACCATGGTGCCGTCATCCAGGTAGCCGACCGCCTGGCCTGGCTCGGTCCCTGATCGGCTGAGCGGCACCACCACATGGTCACCAACACTGACAGGAGCCTTGAGCGACTCGGCCACCACGTGCGGATTCAAGACCCGTATCCCCCGCGCTTCCGCGTTGCGCGCGAGGTTGTGGTCCGTCGTGACGAGACCACACGAAGCCCTGCCTGCCACCGCCAGGAGCTTGGCGTCGACATCTTCGAACTCGGGAACCGACTCGTCCAACACGGCCACCTCCAGGTCTCCGACGTCCAGCAGGGCATGCACGACGTCGAGGCCGCGCCTCCCCCGCCTCCGCCTGCTCGCCTCTGACGAGTCTGCCAAGCCCTGGAGCTCATCGAGCACGAAGGAAGGCACCCACGCCCTGCCATGGATGAGACCGACCCTGGCCAGCTCGAGCACCCGCCCGTCGATCGCCGCAGACGAGTCGATGACGTAGCCCGACCCTTCGCCGTTGAGGCTCTTCGATACCAGGGGCGGCCTGGTGCGGAGCCCCGCCGCCCCTGCCAGGTCCTCGGCCCTCGACTCGAACAGCCGCTCCGAGAAGGCACTCGTCACGAGGACGATCAGCGCCGCCATGGGCCAGCCGATCATCGGCGGTAGGAACACGACCGGCGGGATAGCCACGACGACTCCCACGAAGAGACCGACGAGCAGGCCGAAAGCCCCTGCGACGAGCTCCGGTCCCGTTCGATGAGGCGCAAACCGATGCGGGGCCTGGTCGAGCCGAGCCCTGATGCTCCTCCCCATCACGCCACCAGCCACGTAGCCGATCCCAGCTCCCACGACGGCACCGAGAATGGGCCCGGTGCTGGCGTCACCCGTACCCCATCGATTGCCGATCGCCAATCCG
>CAZKJJ010000658.1:0-1599 GCA_964553055.1 uncultured Acidimicrobiia bacterium | reverse complement strand
TGGCCACGTCTGTCAACAAGCGAACACCACCGGCCGCCGGTATCACAAGCCGACAAGCGGGCACTTCCGCCATCTGAGCGATCTCCGCCACGCCTCATCCGAACGCTCCGACACCCTCGACCACAAGCATCGCTCTAGCCACCCCTTGCTTCGCGTGCCTTAGCCACGGCGTCTCTGCGGCCATCGGCTCCCAGCTTGTCGAGGATGGCCGATACGTGGTGCTCGACGGTCCGTGGCGACACGTAGAGGTGTTCGGCGATCTCAGCGTTGGTCAGGTCTTGCGCAAGTAGTTCGAGGACCTGGGCTTGCCGGGGTGTCAGCCCCAATGGGCTTTGCCGTGTCTCCTGACTTGGACCTCGAGGAACATGGGAGACCCCCTCCCCCTTCAACGCCTCGCGAACCTTTGAAGCCAGCGGGATTGCCCCCAGCCGGTCGAGGATCCTCAAAGCCTCCAGTTTGGCGTCGGTGCCACCGAAACTGAGGGCGAGGGCTGTCTCGTAGGGGATGCCTCGCTCATCCCAGTAGGCAGCGGCTTTTTCCCATTCACCCCGGTCGAGTAGGACGAAGGGTTCCAGTGCAGTCTCGGGCACCTCGTCGATCTCTCAGATGGCGGACAGCCAGAACGACAGTTCGCTGTAGGGCGGTACGCTCTGCAATGCGGGATAGCGCTGATAGCAGGCGACGATGTCCTCGACCACTGACCGATCACCACCGCTGCCGCCAAGCCAGACGAGCTCGCAGATCACCGCGCCGGAGGGACCCAGGAACTGCACTTCGCCTATTCCACGGGCCCGTTTCCAGGCGTCCACAGCCGCCTCTGCGGCCTCAGGCCGGCCGCTTCTGACCAGAAGCCGAGCCAGCACCCACGCCGCCCCTACTTTGTAGATCCCGGTTGCCGGCCTGCCCAGGGTGGCGCGCGCCGTGCGCTCGGCGGAATCCCAGTCGCCATTCAGTTCATCGAGCCTCGCCAACCCGTAAAGCGATCCGCCGGCGAGCACGGCATCCATTTCGCCCAATTCCATTAGTTCTAGTGTTCTTTGAAACCAGCGTCTCGCCTCTCGGGTATCCCGGCCGACGTTTGCTGCGGTGTCGCCGATGTTGTGGGCCGCACGCGCCTGATCGAAGACCAGCCCCAGCTCTTCTGCCATTCGGTAGCTTTCCTTGAGGTCGTCGAGACCGTCGGGATATCTGAGTTCGGCGATGGCGCTGCCCCGGTTGTTGAGTGCGTGGACCCGCACCGGGCTGGGAGCGTCGTCGAGTTCAGCAAGGGCCTTCTCCGCGAAGTCGACGGCTGGATCGGATTCGCCGGCCACCATCGCCAACCGAGACAGAGTCGAGTAGGCCATCGCCAGGTCTTCTCCCCCAATTGGTTCCAGAACCGATACCGCCTCCTGAGCCGACTCCTTCGCTGACTCCCGGTCGCCTTTCCACCACGAGATATCACTGGCCAGGATGAGAGTCTTTCCCAGCGAGACTTGGTCGCCCAGCTGTCGACGCAGAGTTACAGCCTGGTCGCTCAACTGTTCGGCATCAGCCCCTCCCCCGAAATGCTCCTCCCGGGCCCACAGGTCGTAGTGGTCGGCCAGTCGACCGGGATCC
>CAZKJJ010000657.1:0-1606 GCA_964553055.1 uncultured Acidimicrobiia bacterium | reverse complement strand
GTGCACACCCGGCGGGACGTAGATGAAGCTCCCTCCGCTCCACACCGCCGAGTTGAGCGCAGCGAATTTGTTGTCGTTTGGCGGCACGATCGTCCCGAAGTACTGCCGCACGAGCTCAGGGTGCTCCCTGACGGCGGTATCGGTGTCCGAGAAGAGCACCCCCATCGCCTCGAGGTCCTCACGATTCCTGTGGTAGACGACCTCGCTCTCGTACTGGGCGGTGACACCGGCCAAAAACTTCCGTTCGGCCTCTGGAATCCCCAGCTTCTCGTAGGTGTCCTTGATCGAGGAAGGAACCATGTCCCAGTCTTTGGCCTGGCCCTCGGTCGGCTTGATGTAGTAGTAGATGTCGTCGAAGTCGATCTCTTCCAGCCGGCCGCCGCCGCCCCAACGAGGCAATGGCTTGCGCAGGAATCGCCTGAGCGCCTTCAGCCGGAAGTCCAACATCCACTCCGGCTCGCCCTTCATCGTCGAGATCTCCTTGACGATGGCCTCCGAGAGACCTTTCTTGGGCTTGAAGACGTAGTCCACCTCGTCGTGCCAGCCCAGCTGGTATGCCCCCAGATCGATGTCAACCGTCGCCATGAGATCCTCGGATTTCCACTATGGAGATGGTGCAATTTTACCAGGCGCGTCGGTAAAGCGGGCGGGCTTGCACATCGCAGGGGATTTCCGCAGACTCGGCCCGTGCCTGTGCTCGTCGTGGGAGCGGACTCGCCGGCAGGAAGGAGGATCGTCGAAACCCTCTCGGCCAGGGAGGGCGAGGTACGCGCCTTCGTCAGTGACCCTGTGGAGGGCGAGTCGCTCCGCGAGCGGGGCTTCAGGGTGGCAGTTGGCGATCCGTCCGACGACTCGCACATTGGTGGCGCCAGCACCAGGGTGTTCTCGGCGGTGCTGATCACGGGTTGCGTCCGAGACGGGCGAGACCTCGCTTTCGCAGGATCGCCCGAAGCGGTCCTGGACGGTTGGGCCCGAGCTTTGCGAGCCTCAGGCGTGCGGAGAGCCATCTGGGTGATCGACGACCGCACCACACTCGATCCCGCCTGGCTCGAGGCGACACCGGAGCACGCTGTCCTCACTGAGAGCGCCTGGAGTGCCTCAGATCTGGCGGTTGAGGTGGCAAGGCTCGACGACGTGGCCTCTCTCTGACAGGTCCACGTGGCGAACGTGGCCTCCGGGTAGTCTCGCCACGGTCCCCATGGGCACCACGACCTCCTCCTTCGGCACAGGCAAGCGTGAAGGGCACGACTCCTCCCGCTTCTACGGACGTGCCCTGGCCCCGGTGGTCGAGACCCAGGACACCGTATGGGAGGAGAGCCCGGTCGTCGACGAGATCTTCGTCCAGTCGGCGGTGTCCATGGAACAGCTGGTCTCCAACAGCGTGGCCTTGATGGTGACTTCGCCGCCCTATCACGTCGGCAAGGACTACGACTCCGAGGAGCCGTTCGAGGTCTACCTCGACATGTTGACCGAGGTCATGGCAGAGACACATCGCGTGCTGGAGCCCGGCGGCAGGGCCGTTGTGAACGTCGCCAATCTGGGGAGGCGACCCTACCTTCCCCTCTCCAATCTCGTGACTGAGCGGATGCTCGGTCTGGGATACCTG
>CAZKJJ010000656.1:0-1610 GCA_964553055.1 uncultured Acidimicrobiia bacterium | reverse complement strand
GCCTCACGATTCTCGGCTTCCGACTCATGCCTCAGCCTGCCCGCGAAACGAAATCGTGTCCATCGACAATGCGCCAAAAGAGTCGCTAATGCTCGCTTAGAGAGCCAAACCCGTCTCCTTTAGTGCCATTCCTAGCTCGTGACTGTCGATCTTCACGTGAAGATCGACACAAGAATCCGCCGCTCCCCTGTGTTGGCGTCCTTCCCCACGCAACCGAGTGCCGCACCGGCCGATGACGCCACCATGACCCAACCCGATTCCTCCTCCAGCCGACGTCCTTGGTCTCTACTCGTGGTCGCTGCTGCGACTGCCATGTCGTGTGCTGGTGCGTCCGACGGCGAGCAGTCGATCTTCGACGAGATCGCCATCACCCGAACCGACACCCTCTGGGATCTCTGCCGGTGCAGTGACAGCGCGTCCGAATGTGAGGAGGAGATGGAGAGGTACCGGTACTCGCTACCCTCCGCAGACTACGAGCGCTCCTGCGAGGAGTTCGCGTTGCGAGGCCGGGAGGACTCTCTCCAACGTCACCTCGAGTGCATCCTCGCGGCCGCCCAGGAAAACCAGGAATGCAACCGCAATGCTTCGTGCATTTTCGAGAGCGAGGTGACTTGCGGTCGTCGCCACTCGACGGCAGTCGAGGACTGCGCCGCCGGGGTTGAAGGGCTCGAGCAGTTCGACCAGGCCGTGGACTGGTGCTTCGCACAGAAGATCAGCCCAGAGCTCACCGAATGCGCGGACTACGTCGTCGATGGTGCGCTTGGCGACGTCCTGACCACGCACGCCATGACTGACAAGTGGGACCCCGACTGCCTAAGGCACAGCGGCTCCGCCGATGTCGGCCTGGCCTGGGTGGCGCCCCACACCGGATGGTTCCAAGTGAGCCTCTCGACCGACGGCGCGCCAAGCGGCACCTTGGTGCGCGCTCGTAGCTGCTTGAACGATTCTCGGCATCCTCGACGTGAGCTGTTTTGTGACTTCGATGACGACGCCGTCTACGAGTTCGACGCGGACGCCGGCCAGACGTACCTCTTCTTTGGTGAGCCTGACGTCCGCTTCGAGCCGCTGACGTTCCACGTCGAAGCACTCTGAGAAGCCAGCGACTCGCGGCACTCAGCCGTCGGCGTCATCGACGTACCGACTCGCTGCGTCCCGCAACTGCGCCGCGAACTTGTAGATGTCCTCGACGGTCTCGATCGCTTCGCGCGTCTCGTTCTTCTCGGCGTCGAACAGCCCGATGTACTTCTGACTCCGGTTGAAGTGCAGTCGGCAGATGGGCTTCCGGTTGTTGTCGTCTGCGAGCACCCCGAAGTAGCTCTTGGTGTCCCGATGGAAGATACGCTCCGCCGGGAGCACGGCGCAGACGATGGCCTTCACCACCCGATAGCCCTCGAGCTCCTCCTCGGTGGTCTCCACACCATCGCGCTGCTCGCCGTCCTCAGCGTCGCTGCCCGCCTCGGAAGCTGCGGCAGCAGGAGCCTCGGACTCGCTGGTCCCCTCCTCCCGAGCGAGCGCAGAGCGCAGCCGTTCGTTCACGCGATCACTGATGAGCTGGGTCACCACCCGATGCACCAGCCCGGAGAACTGAGCCTTCGCGTTCTTCGTGAACC
>CAZKJJ010000655.1:0-1611 GCA_964553055.1 uncultured Acidimicrobiia bacterium | reverse complement strand
GCCGATGTACTCGACCGCTTCGAGCACGGCGCCGACTTCTCCGGGCCCGCCCAGTCTCCACTTGGCAGAAACGTGGTCCCTGTGCCATTCGTCGTAGTGCTCGGCCATGCCTTCCAGCCATGACCACACCTCTTCTGCCGGAGCATCGATATCCACCGAATCAGTGAGAGGTCTCATCTCAGTCGACTCCATGAACCATGATGAGAGGATCCCGGAACGGAATAGCCCCTTGGAAGCTGGACGCTCAGGGCCTCTTTCAGGATCCCAGTCCGAGAACATCCCTATGACCTGGCGGACTTTGCCGCTCGCCCCGAGAGGTCGGACAGGGGCACCGGACCTGAGCAAGTTCTGCGTGCGCCTGCCGAAAAAAGGAAGAATGGCCCCGGGCATGAGAGACCAGAGATGCGAGCCGTTCATACTGCCGTCGGCGCAAACCCATAGGTCCCTCCCGTTCCCCCCTCCACAAATCGACAGCCAGCTGCACGACCTCAGCCCGGTCTCTCATACTCAATCTTCTCGCTGTCGACGTCAGTGGGTACTGGACATCCCCGGGCGAGCTGCCATCAGACTGTTTCCAGGTCGGAGCCGAGCTCGCTTTCCCAGGCCGCCTCAGCGTCACTTTCCATGACCGCGAGGCGGTCGTAGTAATCCGGAAACTCGCGGAGATGGGCCAAGGCAATCTTCACTGTGATCACGGGATCGTCACCGGTTACATCGAGGTCGGGAAACCTGGTCCCGTGCTCCAATTCGACATTCATTCCGACGGTGACATCTTCCAGGCCATACGCCTCGTTGGAGATATCAACGCCCACCACGGCAAGTGCAGCCGCGGCCTCCTCAGTGGAGAACATCACCCCTCCTTTGCAGGGCACAAGACCAGTCGTGGGCCGGTCTCTCACAGACTCATTCAGGACAATCCTCGGTTCGAATCCGAAACTTGTACAGGGCACAATGTCCCATCTTCTCGACCTCCCCGGGCACGAGTCTTCGAACTGACCGTGCTGGCATCTCGCATTGTCTCGCCATCCGAGACGAGTCGTTCGGTAAGCGCCGCGGGCTCAGAGAATCATTGCGAAACCGGCTTCCCGGCAAGGGCCGGCCGGACCCATCCTGACCCGCGAGACCGGCGCGGAAGGGGTGTTGCTCGGCAGCGCTCGTGACCTTACCCGCGACCCGAACCTGCTCGACTCGGGCTGGGCTGGAAGCGTGGTGCGTCGCAGCTTCGTGCGGTCGAGATGGCCGTAGTGGAGTTGAGCACAAGGCGGGGCGTCCTCCCGCCATGCTGTCTACCGTCGGCCGTCCACACGGTCTTGCGTTGCTCTCCTACGTGAAGCAGCACGGCTGTGGCCTGCAGCGGAAGCGAGATCTCCTTGAGCCCTCTTTCGGGATCCTTCCAGAGTGCGATGACGCGTGAAGGGCTGTGACCCGGTGGACACGAGCGCTGCGCCATCCCCAGGGAAGTGAGGGTGAGAACTGTCGAACCGGGATCGTCGGCGAGCACACTGGCATAGCGTGCCGACCAGCGTGATGCCAGTTGGGGACCGTCCATGAGCAAGGCGATGACAAGTGTGGGACCGACATAGCGAAGAACCTCCGCGACTACATCGAGGC
>CAZKJJ010000654.1:0-1613 GCA_964553055.1 uncultured Acidimicrobiia bacterium | reverse complement strand
CGCACTTGACTGGGGGTCAAGGGGTCGCAGGTTCAAATCCTGTCAGCCCGACCGAAGAACCGGCTCTGACCAGCGGAAACGCGAGTCAGAGCCGGTTCTGTGTCTTGAACCCGAAGGTCCTATTCCCCACTTATTCCCGAAGTATTGCCGTCGGCATCGTTCGCGGAGGGGTCGGAGAGCTCCTGTAGGACGTGCGCGACGTCTGCCGCGATCGCGGGCTTGGAGATGTAGAACTCCCGGGTGATCGCGGGGGAGGAGTGCCCGAGCTGTTGAGAGGCAGTCTCCGAGCTCACGCGCTCCGAGATCAGGGTTGCGACGGTCTTGCGGAAGGTGTGTGGGGTCACCCACTCCAACCCGGTGTCCTGCCGGATCTGGCGCCACCGCCGCTCGACGTTGTTGACCTGCTGCCAGGTCCCGTTGCGCGTCGGGAAGACGGCGTCGTAGGGACTCACACGGGCTGATTCTCGACGCCTACAGAGCGTTCGGACGGCAAAGGCCGGCAGGACTACTGTCCGAACGCCGGCCGCTGATTTCGGCGAGGCCTTGCGGTACGTGCCCTTGCCAGGCTCGGTCTTGATGGTTCCGTTGATGGTGAGATTCGGCCTTGGGGCGTCCAGGTCGATGTCGCTCCAGCGAAGTGCGAGGACTTCACCGATCCTGGCCCCCGTCGCGAGCATGAGGTCGATGATGTCCGCCATGTCGCTGGTCGGCTTGGGGCCCGGCCGATCCTTCGCCATCCAGGCTCGGACCGCGGCCCGGACGGTCGCGAGGTCCTCGACCGTGAGCGACCGCGTCTCGGTCTTCGTGCGTCTGACGCGGGAAGTCTGCCGCACCGGATTGACCTGGAGCGCGTCGTGCCTGACTGCCATGTCGATCATGGCTCCGAGAACGACCTTGGCTTTCCGCTGCCTGTTCACACTTCGGCTCCTTACCCGAAGTAGGAACAGGTCGATCCGGCTCGTCGTCGCCTCACGGAGCCGAAGGCCGCCCAGTTCGGGGAGCACCACTCCGGTGAGGACTCGCTCGTACTCGTTGATGGTCGTGCTCTCGATCCTGCCCTCCGCGCGCAGGTAGGAAAGCCACAGGTCGGTGAGCTCGGCGATAGTGGTGGCGGCCGTGACGATTTGTTGCGTCGGGGTCGACCGCCTCACGAGCTTCTTCATGAGGGCGCGTTCTGCTGCGGCCTTCGTCGTACCGGTCGCCGTGACCTCGCGTGTGACCCCATCCTGGTCCCGGATGCGCGTACGTGCGCGGTGGACGCCTGGCCGTACCTCCTTGGTTCGGATGGAACCCCAGGTTCCTAACGACGTTGGCGGCCTGCCTCTTCCCACGCGTCAGAACCTGTGAAGGCGCGGATTGCTCGTACGGGACAGTGACACGCCGTCGCGTGGCCTGGGCACGGGGGCGGGCGTCGACCCGGCCCCGTCCTCCGGACCCTCGAAGGTCTCGACATGCTGAGCGATCCAGGCATCGAGGTCGGACCGGCGGTAGCGCAGGCAGCCGCCAAGCTTGATGGCCGGCGGACCGAAGCCGACCCGCCGGGTCCGCCACGTGTAGAGAGTCGCCTTGGGGATTGCCAGGTAGGCCGCCGCCTGGTCCATGGTCAGAATCGT
>CAZKJJ010000653.1:0-1614 GCA_964553055.1 uncultured Acidimicrobiia bacterium | reverse complement strand
GCGCTCCAGACGTGGGAGCAGCCGGTGAACGTGAATAGCCACGTCCGGTGGTCGGGGACCTGCCATCCGTCTTTGCGTTTCGCATTTCGACGGCCCTGAACTCCCCGTTCTGCAACTGATGGCAGTAGATTCGTCGAGGCGCGAGTCAAATAACACGCCAGCTTCCGCTGGGCACTATGAGACGATCTTGTCGCGGGTCAGGATGTCAAAGCAGACACGATGTCCTCATATTCCCTTACGAACTCACCGATCGGAGAACTATCGGGGCGCCTGAGCGGTGGTCGAGTCAGCTGAAGTCACGCGCTCTGCCCGATCGATTGCCTGCCGCGGCGAGATCAAGCGATGCAGGCGTTGCGCGGAGGTCAGATCGACCGACATCGTTGCCTGGACTGGATAGCGTTCGCGAACTTGGAGCAAGCCGTCGGTGCGCGCCCGCTTTTCCTGCAGCGTCACGGTGAATGTGCCGATGCCGTTGAGCTGCGCGGCGTCGCCAGTCTGCAGGTCCACGGCTATCAGTGCCATGCCCGGACAGGAGCGAATGTTGCCGCCGCTCTTGAACATGCCGTCGCCGATGTATTCCGGCCAGCTCAACCGGCGCGATATCGGGTCGAAGTTCAAGAATCCGGTCGGGCCGCCTCGGTGTGACACGTCCGGCAGGCCCTCCGGACTCACTGAGAGCAGAAAGCCCGTCTCACAGTTATTGACAACACCAGCCAGCCACGGGTCATCTAAGGCTATCTCTTCCTTCTGCTCTGGTCCCACGCGCCTTTCTGACTCCAGCGCCAGCGAAGGGATTATGTATTTGCGGCAGTTGGTGAACCCTTCTGATGCCTGCAGCTTTGGCTGTGAGTCGCATGTGATCTCGCCGTTGAGACGCGCCCGGCGCCGGTCAGCGAGTGAGATCGCGATGCCGCCCACCTGACGCAGCCTGCTGCGGTCCACAGGCGGTGAGAACATCGGCGCCGGAAACTGAAGCTCCTTGGCACCGATGGACTCCACCAAGGGAGGCGCCCCGCATACGGTGGAGACCTCGAACTTACCTGCCTCAACAGTGGCAAGCACGATCAGATCGGCGCCCATGGTGAACTCGCTCAGCGGCCCAACCCATTCCGACAGCATGTCGGCGACGCGTCGCGTGTTGGCTTCGGTCTGCACGTCGATTTGACCTGGGTGATAGACAAGTTGCATGGCTAGCTCCAAGCGATGGCTATTCCGAAGTCGAGGAGGCGGGTCGTCCCTTCGCCCCCTCGACTACGTGACACGAGGTGAAGATCAGCCCAATCCCAACTAGGTCTTGGCGTAGTTGGTCACCCCGAACCAATCGATGACGACGACGGGCTCGTTTCCGACGACATAAGCGTCGTGACCCGAGGGCAGCATCGTGATCTCTCCAGGGCCTGCGTCTAACTCGGTGCCGTCCGCCATGATCACGTGGAGTAGACCAGCAGCGTGATACTGGAAGTGAGGCGCCTCGCACCAATCCGTATTCGCCGCCGGCTTCACATGCTCCGACCACCGCCAGCCCGGCTCCAGGATCAAACGCCCGACGGTGCCGCCACCGATGTTGACGAGCTCGAGTCGACCTTTCGGGAAGGTCCTGACCTCGTCCGGTGT
>CAZKJJ010000652.1:0-1615 GCA_964553055.1 uncultured Acidimicrobiia bacterium | reverse complement strand
GGATGCTCGATGGCCAACGGTGCCCAGGCACTAGCCTGGGTCCGATCCCGGAGCACCCTCGAGTACATCGATGGCGTCGGCTGGAGGACACAGCCGGGCGTCAACGACCTGGTACGAAACCAGAGACAGCAGGACCTGCTGTTCGCGTTGCTGGCGCGGGTCGGGGGCTTCCGGAGCATCACGAGCCTGGTCGGCCTCGCCGAGAGCGTGGCTGACACCGTCGTTCTCGACGAGGGCCTGTCGGTGACAGATGGCGTCGGCTTGGTCTGGGGCCTGCGGGGCATCGAACAAGCAGACGTGATCCAGCTGACCGTGCCGGTCGAGTACTACACGACCGAGGCAGGTGCCGCGGTGCTACGCCCGGTGGGTGATTTCGCGGAGCTGGTCCGTCAGACGCTCGCCGGGGTCGTGGCAGAGGCCGACGCCGCCTGAAGCAGCGTCAGCGCTGCCAACGGTCGAAGACGGGTCGCTTCCTGAGCTCCGCCTGCTCAGAGATCCATGCAGGCAGTTGCGTATCGGGTTCCGTGCTCTGCGTTCTCTCGAGGTCGACGGAGACGAGGTCGTCGACCGCGCGATCGATGGCCGAGTCGAGCACGCGACGCCGAAGATCCAGAACCAGGCGATCGGGCTGGGGCATGTGCTGTCCTCCACCTCCGGGCGCACGCCCGGTACCAGGTCTACTTCTCCCGACCCGGGGGTCAAGAGTCATTCTCCGAATAGTCCACCCACCTGGTCGAGCATGCCGCCCACCGCCCAGACGAGCACGATGAAGAGCAGGATCAGCCCTGCCGCAGTCAGCAGGCCACGGATCCAATACGACAGCATCTCCCGAGGGTCGTCACGGTACGTGCGAACGTCTGGCATCCCCACGCGAGGCGTCGGCTCCGGAGGAGGAACGGGAGCCACCCCGGGCTCCTCGGCAGCGGTATCGTCCTTCTTCTCACTCGGTGGCAGAAGGCCTGCTGCGGCACGGAGCTCCTCGACGGTCACCTCGAGTGGCTTCGACAGCGTCTCGTAGGTGGCGCTGTCCGAAGGAACCGTCTCCCCACGCTCCCAGCTCCTGAGTGAGTCGACGCCATACCCGGTCTGCTCGCTGAGGGCTGTGATGCTGAGACGGCGGGCGAGTCGTCGCTCTTTCAGGAAGGTTCCGAAGCTGCTCTCGGTCATAGCGACCGGCCCTTCAGCCTAGAGGTCCTGGTCAGTGCTTCGGACGAGCAGGAACACTGTCAGCCACCCTCTGATCGGTGACTTCGAGCTCGGCGACAGCCTTCACGTTCCAGCACAGGGTCGCTCCCTGGGTGACGACAGCTCGGAATGGTCCTCCCGCCGATCGTGGCAACGTCTCCTCGCCGAGGCGGTAGGCGAGCCATCCTCGGTCGGTGAGATCCCCGAGCGGGATCGAGGCGCGGTACTGCCCGTCATCGCTGACGACCGTCACGTGCGAGGCCCCCGGAGCTGGTCTGGCCCGATCGAGCAGCCTGGACACAGGCACGGCAACCCCGACGAAGCCAGGAGCAAGCCTGCCGAGGTCGTCGACCTGGCCCCAGACGAGGCGCAGCGATTCCTCGTCGAACTCCACCTCGTCGCGTACGAGACCATGAAGAAGGACGCGAGG
>CAZKJJ010000651.1:0-1615 GCA_964553055.1 uncultured Acidimicrobiia bacterium | reverse complement strand
GTCGTTGGAGGCACCTGACGAGATGCCTGCGGCCTCGTTCGAGATCGATGAGGCCAAGCAGGAGGGGATCAGGTTCCTGCACAGAAGAGGGCCGGCGCGGATTCTCGTGCACGACGGCACGGCAACCGGTTTGGAGACCATCGGTGTCACGTCTGTGTTCGACTCCGAGGGAAGGTTCGCTCCTGAGTTCGACCCCGCCGATCGGACCACCTTGGACGCAGACACGGTGATCTTGGCCATCGGTCAGGCAGTCGACGTGGAAGCTCTCGGGGACGAGGGCCCTGACATCTCTCCTCGGGGAACGGTCGTGATCGATGACGAGACGGGCCGCACCTCCCTGGCAGGTGTCTGGTCCGGCGGCGATGCCGCACACGGGCCTCGCAATCTGATCGATGCCATCTCGGACGGCCAGAGGATCGCCGCCAGCATTCACCAGTACCTCGGCGGTCTCGCCCCGCAGCCGTCTGTCGGCCACCTGACGGAGCCTGTGCGGTTCGAGCGCCTGCTCGACGACTACGACCGGCGGTCGAGAGTCGAGGTGCCCTCACTTCCCAGCGAGCGGCGCGTCGGGCTGCGGGAGGTCGAACTCGGCTTCACCGAGGCCATGGCCAGGGCGGAGGCCGAACGGTGTCTCCGCTGCTTCGCCAACATCGAGCTGGACGTCGGGTCCTGTGTCCTGTGCGGGCTCTGCAGCGACGTGTGCCCGCTCGATCTCATCTCTCTCGTCCCCGCCGCCGAGGTGGCTCCAGGACTCGAGGGGACGGCGCTGATCCTCGACGAGTCGCGTTGCATTCGCTGCGCGCTCTGCATCGAGCGTTGCCCCACTGACGCCCTTTCCATGGGTTTGTGGTCGGGGGTTGGAGTGCCCGAGCCGCTGGAGGTCCTCACATGAGCCTCACAGAGCGTCTCAGGAGGAGCATCGTGGGACGGTCGATCTGGCGGACGCCCGACCGCGTGACCGACCGTGACCGGGCGGCTGCTCACTGGGCCAGCTTCCTGCTCCACCTCTACCCGGTGAAGGTGAGAAAGCAGGAGCTCTCGTTCCGCTACTCCTGGTACCTGGGGGTGGCGTCGATGGTGCTGTTCATCTCGCTGATCGTGTCTGGCGTCTATCTGATGTTCTTCTACCTCCCTTCGCCCTCCAGTGCCTACGCCGATATTCAGCTGCTGGAGACGGAGGTGGGGTTTGGACAGTTCATTCGGAACGTGCACAGGTGGTCCGCCCACCTGATGGTCGTGGCTGTGGCAGCTCACATGGCACGGGTCTTCTACCGAGGCGCCTACAAGCCTCCGAGGGAGTTCAACTGGACGATCGGTGTCATGCTCCTCCTGCTCACGCTGCTGCTGTCGTTCACCGGCTATCTCCTTCCCTGGGATCAGCTCGCGTACTGGGCGGTGACCGTCGGAACGTCCATCGCCCGCTTCGTGCCGCTCGTGGGCACCGAGGTCCAGAAGATCCTGTTGGGCGGGTCCGAGGTCTCCTCGGCGGCTCTCCTCCGTTTCTACGTCTTCCACATCGCCGTGCTCCCGACGCTTGCCGTGGTCCTGGTCACGGTCCATCTGTGGCGCTGGCGCAAAGACAGCATGCTGGACGAGGAGGCTCGAGATGACCGAT
>CAZKJJ010000650.1:781-1616 GCA_964553055.1 uncultured Acidimicrobiia bacterium | reverse complement strand
AGGAGACAACCGAGTAGGTACCCGATTGACAAACCGACTGCTCCGGAAATGATCGCTATCTCTGTTGGGCTCACCAGCCCACTCTCCCAACCTGTTCCGTGTACCTGGGCCTGCGCTGTAGCTCGCGGATCTTGACGTTCTGTCTCCTCACCATGCCTTCAAGACGCTCGACACGAGCGAGCAGGGCGTACAGCCGGCTTTCGTTGCTGTCCTGGGTCACTGCCACCCCTTCGGGAACCGCACGTCGTGAATGGGCCGGAACAGGCTCTTGGCCGTGTTCTCGTTGCTCAGGTCCTTCTCGTACTGCTCGGTCAGTGCGGACCTCGGCATCAGCAGCGTGTCGACCAGCTCCCGGCCCTTGAGCCCGGTTCGCTGTGCGCGGGCCACGCCTCCGGTCTCGTGTGGCGACTTCAACCCGCTCGCCAGCTCCACGTCGATCTTGCCGTTCGGATGCTTTACGAGGTTGTGCCGGAGACTCGGATGCGAGGTGGCCCATTTGCGCGGATTCTCCGGGCCGTACATCGACGGGTAATGGGTCACGGTCAACTTCGTTCCTCTCGTGTTCGGGTTTTCGTGGTGCAATGTCAAGGCACCGCGTAGGAGTAGCTGCCAGATCCTCACAGGCCGAACTCCTCGTGGTACTCGCGGCTATTGGGAGCTGGTCCGCTCTGAGATCCCTCGAACTCTTCGAGGTATCGGGGGATGAACTCCGAGGCCGGCGTTGGCCTCCCAGCAGCCACCTCCGCGTCGAACTCCCGGATCAGGTGCTCGATGTACGGGCGGTGCCCTTCCGGGGCCTCAGCGGCTAGCTGTGTGAGCTTTCGGCGCTGCTTCG
>CAZKJJ010000650.1:0-771 GCA_964553055.1 uncultured Acidimicrobiia bacterium | reverse complement strand
GAGTTGGATATTCCTCATCGGCGGCGAATCCCCCCCGACATCAGACACGGTCGCTTCAACCGGCGACCGGACACTCCATAGCGCGGACGGTGGTCGGGCGTGATCCTGACGAACACCGCGCCCTTCTCCGGGCGGTGCCGCATCAGGTTGACCACGACCGGGCCGTCCCGACGCCACGCCAGCTCGTGAGGCGATCGGCAGTCGGCGAGTGCGTGGTTAGCCATAGCTACTCCTCGTCTGGGTACTCGACCCAGATCTCTCGGTCCGGGTAGGTCTTCTGGTGGTTGGCCGCGAAGAGCTGAGCCGAGACCTCGTCCGGGAAGTGGGTTGCGCTGTGCGCGTATAGCTTCCGGTGCCAGTCTGGTGCCGGCTGACCGTTCAAGGTCAGAACCGGCCCCATGTGGACGATCCAGTACTTGGCCTCCGACGACAGCTCGATCTCGGTCCTGTACTCGGCTACGGACATCAGCTCGCCAGCTTCTTGCACGCAGCGATGACATCCCCTCGGGGCTGCACGAACGTCCGCTTGTTTCCTCGCGCGTAAGCGGCGTAGGGCTTGCCGTCCTTGCCCCATGCGACCATCAGGCCCATGTCCTTGCCCATCACCCGCTTGTAGTCGGGGATGCCCAGCTCGTCGGCGAGCTGCTTCGCCGTCGGCAAGGTCGAGACCTTCTTCGGTCCCTCGATAGGCTGGCCCTGGACGACGCCGATCACCTTGGACACGGTCTCGGCCAGCGTCGTGCCGAGCTTGGCGAGCTCGGCGGTCATCGC
>CAZKJJ010000649.1:0-1616 GCA_964553055.1 uncultured Acidimicrobiia bacterium | reverse complement strand
GACGCGGCGACCTGGTCGATCGCTGACTGGCGCGGTGTATTTCAGGGGGAAGTAGGCTCTAGATCAGGCGATCGATCTGTCGTGCTCGAGGTTCGCCGTGCCGACGTCAGGCGGTGAACCGGGGTCGTGTGTGATCTTCGAATGCACTTGGATGTCATCGGGCCGCTGCTCAGCTCGAGGTCGCTTTCGGCCAATGATCAATCGCGAAAACCGGTTGAACCGGTGCTCCGTCAACGTGTCCTGTCCTCCCCAGATCGGCACCCGACGGCCGATTCCGGCAAACCCGTCGGCGAGGATGAATCGGGCCACGTCGTCGCCGTCAGCGGACGAATAGAGAATCTGGAAGGCGTAGGCAAAGCTCCCGATCATCGGCACTGTGCCGGTGACAAGAGCAACCCAGGGCTTCTCCTTGCCCCGAACAGATGCCTGAAGCGTGCGTCCGGCCGTGTAGATCGTTCTCGTGACTGCGCCCATCATGAGGAGCCCCACTGCGAGCGCGGCTTCACCGATGAGTCCCGTGGCGAACAGAAGCGGCAGGACTGTCCAGCCGACGATCTTGGTGAACGGCTTGATCGCGAGGTGAACGCCGAAGTCGGTGAGATACGAGCCGGTCTCGGCTTCGATGACCCGCCGACGAAGCAGCGCTGCATCCGCGCGCTGCAGCTGGCCGCGGCGGCGCCAGTGGGCAACGCGCCGGACGAGGTAGAGACGCGCAAGGCGCGCCCGATACCGCTCCGAGGCGAGGAATCTCGTGATCTGGCCGGTGAGCACCCTGGCGTCGAAGCTGGCTAGCCGAGCGGCGAGCCGGCGGAGGAGCCGTGGCGTTTCTCGTAGGCCTCCGACGACCGCGCGACGAATTTCTCTCAGGTACCAACGGCACGGCCTCGTTTCGAAGTGAACGGCTTCGGCAGCGGAAATGCCTCCCTGCGACAGGGCGTACCGAATCCCGCGGTGGTGCCGCGGCAACGACTTCCAGGCGTCCTGTGCTGCGTCGAGCTCGCCTACGAGTCCGAGTAGATCCGAATACCCGTCAACCCCGAGCTGCCTTTCGAGCCGTGATCGATCAGCCTCCAGGTAGGTGCGGAGTCGGCGTGTATCGACGTCGTCGAAGAGGGGTCTTCGCAGGGCGATCGCGCGCGGCAGATAGAAGCGGAGCAGCGACAAGGGATTCGCCGGAGCAACGGCCGGCACGCCTGATTCGAGGTCGATCCAGATCCAGCGGCCACCGTCGCCGGCCGGGTCGAGGAGGAAGTTGTTGAGGGCCACGGGGTTACCCTTGCCCGCTTGCCAGACGAGGCCGTCAAAGCCCGCTTCCAACAGACGCCGTTGGAGGCGAGTCATCACCTCGGACGTGAGCTCGGCGACCTCGTCCTCGGCAGCGGGGCGAAGCGGGTTGTAGAGGAGTGGAGGCCGACCCCGGCAAAACTCGGTATCGAGCTCGTAGGCGCGATGCTCGGAGTTCCATCGAAATCCGACCGCGTCGGCCACGCTGAGCCGTCCAGCGAACCAGTAGGGGACGAGAACCGTCAGGATCTTCCGTCGGAGATAGGCACAGCGGATCGCCTCGGCGCTCCAGATGTACGGATTGGGAGTTCCGAGGAAGATCACCTGGATAG
>CAZKJJ010000648.1:0-1619 GCA_964553055.1 uncultured Acidimicrobiia bacterium | reverse complement strand
TCGGCTTCGTCGTGCTGCGGAATCCGGCTTTCGGGATGCTGCTCCAGGCGATGGCGTACGGTCCCGCTCTCTACTTCGCAGCCAGGAACGACCCTTTCAGCTTCGGGATAGCGGTCGTTTCGATCCTGGCTATCGCAGTGTTGGCTTCCCGGCGTCTGTTCTCCTACGTGCTCCCTGCTTTCTTTCGGGGAATCATCGGGCGGACCGACGACTGAACTCATGGGGTAGGTCGCTCAGACATCGCTAACCGCCGATAGACCCTGGCGTCTCTTGAGAGAGGGCAGCAGTGTGATCGGCACATGCGATTCCGGACCATCATCGAACCGTTCAAGATCCACAGCGTCCAAGCCATACGTTTCCCAACCGAGTCCGAGCGCGAGCAGGCGCTCGCAGGAGTGGGCTACAACCTGTTCGGACTGCGCGCAGACGAGGTGATCATCGACCTCCTCACCGACTCCGGTACCGGTGCGATGTCCTCGAGGCAATGGGCGGGGATGATGGAGGGGGACGAGTCGTACGCGGGCAGCCGCTCCTTCTATCGCTTCCGGGCCGCGGTTGAGGATCTGACGGGCATGCCAGAGGTGATTCCGACCCACCAGGGGAGGGCGGCGGAGCGGATCCTCTTCTCGGAGACGCTCTCGGAAGGGGACGTCGTGCCGAACAACACGCATTTCGACACGACACGTGCCAACGTCGAGTACCAGCAGGCGCAGGCCCTCGACTTGGTCATTCCAGAGGGCACGGACCCTGCCTCGACGCTTCCGTTCAAGGGAAACGTCGACGTGGCGGCGCTCGAGTCCATGATCCTCGAGGTGGGCCGAGAGCGTGTCCCGATGGTGATGGTCACCGTCACGAACAACTCGGGAGGAAGGCAGCCCGTGTCGCTGTCCAACCTTCGAGATGTGAGGAGGGTGTGCGACACCCACGGCGTCCCGCTGTTCTTGGATGCCTGCCGTTTTGCCGAGAACGCCTACTTCATCAAGCTGCGTGAACAAGGACAGTCTGAACGCAGCACGATCGAGATCGCCAGGGAGATGTTCTCGCTGGCGGACGGATGCACCTTCTCGGCCAAGAAGGACGGCTTGGCGAACATCGGCGGGTTCCTGGCGATGCGGGACCCCGAGCTGGCGGGAAGATGCCGCAACCTCCTGATCCTCACCGAGGGCTTCCCGACCTATGGGGGACTCGCCGGATACGACCTCGAGGCGATTGCCGTAGGGCTGGAGGAGGTCCTCGACGAGGACTACTTGCGCTACCGGATACGGTCGACGGCGTACCTCGTCGAGAAGGTGAACGAAGCAGGCGTGCCGACGGTGCAGCCGCCAGGAGGGCACGCCGTGTACATTGACGCCAAGGCGCTCCTGCCTCACGTTTCTGCCTCCCAGTATCCGGCTCACGCGCTGGTTGTTGAGCTGTACCGGCTCGGAGGCGTACGCAGTGTCGAGATCGGCTCGGTCATGTTCGGCAAGCCCCAGCCGGACGGGAGTGAGATCCCCGCGCCGATGGAGCTCGTGCGGCTGGCGATCCCCAGAAGGACGTACACCCAGAGCCACATCGACTTCGTCGCCGAGATCGTGGCGGAGGCAGCCTCCGATCCACAGCGGATAGGCGGCTACCGG
>CAZKJJ010000647.1:0-1623 GCA_964553055.1 uncultured Acidimicrobiia bacterium | reverse complement strand
GTCGAGCTGGTGCCGTCGCCAAACGTCCAGCGGTAGCTGCGAATCGACCCATCTACGTCTGAGCTGGCCGAGCCTCGCAAGCCAACCGCCACGGCAGTCGTGCCGGTATACGGGCCGCCTGCCTCTGCCACAGGTGCATCATTGACATCCTGCACGACAACCCTGACGGTCCCGTCGTCCACAGCTCCTTTGGAGTCCTGGACGAGGTAGCGGAACGTCTCCACGCCAAAGAAGTTCGGAGCCGGGCTGTAGGACACGCTCTTCGACTCGCCCAAGACGGCAGTGCCGTTGGTCGGCCGGTCCACCTGAACGATCGTGAGCAGTTCCCCTGTGGGATCTCCGTCGTTGGCCAGCAACTCGATCGTCACGGCAGTGTCCTCGGGAGTTGTGACGAAGTCATCCGCGGCGGTCCATCCGAAACCGGAGAGCGAAACCGTCAGGACGGAGTTGGGCCCCACATACTCGACGGAGAGTGACTCCTCCTGCTGGCCCACCTCCTCAGGGCTGAAGCTGGCCTCGAGAGCGAGAGCCCTGCCATGCCCGATCACCGCGGGAGTCGGATCCGGCACCGAAAACACAGACCCGGCCGGCAACGTCAAGCCTACCAGCTTGACTGCCGCGTCGATCAGAGGATCTCCGTTGTTCTCCAGTCGGAGCTCAGAGACCGCCTCTGAGTCAAGAAGCGCCGGTCCGAGATCGAGTAGGGAAGGAGCTGCTGCCAGCACGGCTCCGGTCGACTGGGAGATATCGACGATCTCTATTCCGTTGACATATGGTCGTCCATCCACGGCCTGAAGCTCGACGGTCAACGGCTCATCGCTCTCGACGATGAAGGGGAGCATGAAGCCGGTGTTGGGCGGAGCCCACTGCGATGGCCGCATGGACGCGAGGACCCGTTCGCCGCCGATGACAATGTCCATCACGGGCTCCTCATCGGCGGACGGTGCTGTTGCGAAGAAGAGCCGAACGTCGTACGTGCCCGGCTCTACCGGGAACAGGTAGGCGAGTGAGGAGCCGTTGGCGGATCGTGAGCTCAGGAAGAGCTCAGCGGGGGTGTCTGTCGGTATCGAAGGACTGTTCGTGGCCATTGGGGCCGCCGAGTTCTCGGTGACCTGGGAGGCAGGTGTGGTCAGAAAGCTCGCATCGAGACTCCACATCGGAGACCCTTCGACGACGACGTTCCCTGCGTTCACCCGGAACACCTCTGCCCCGCGACCTGATAGAGGCACGCTGAGAGGGCTGTTGGTTCCGGTGTGCCGGATGGTGAGGGTGGCAGACTTGAAGCCGATACTGTCCGGAGCGAACTGAACGACCACCACCGCCGGGCTCGACGCCGTGGCCTGGACGTCGAGGGAGCTGAGGACCGAGAACAGCGAAGCGCTCGGCCCCTCGATCATGGTCTCTTCGATCGTGATGTCGGCGCCTCCTGCACCTCCGAGGTTCACCAGCTCGAGCTCGATCGTCTCCGCGCCACCCGAGACAACTCCTCCGAAGTCGGCCTCGCGTGGCTGCGCTGCGAGCTCCGATGGCCTCGGGAGCAGGAGCACCACGACCAGCACCGCCGTCAGAGGCACCAGCATCACCTGAGCCGCCTTCGACCAGCCAGGTAGGTGGCGCCACGAC
>CAZKJJ010000646.1:0-1623 GCA_964553055.1 uncultured Acidimicrobiia bacterium | reverse complement strand
GTGGAGCATCGTCTGGAGCCGGTGGAGAGCTCGTCTTCCCGTCGCAGGTTCGTTTCGGGAGCGGTTTGGGGGCCCAGGGACAACATTCCCCTCTGCCGTGAGCACGAATCCCCGACTGGGTGTATCCTTATAGGCGGCAACAGGCCGTACCTGGCGAGGTGATCCCTACCGAATGAAGAGACCGAAGAACATCATCTTGATCGTGGCCGACAGCCTGCGCTACGACACCGTTCATGCGCGAGGCTCCGCCAAGCTGCCGTACGCCGAGGCGAACGCCATTCGTTTCACGCAGGCGCGCTCGAGCGGGTGCTGGACGTTGCCAGGACACGCCTCCCTGTTTACCGGTCTGATGCCCCATGAACACGGGGCCACGAGTCAGACGCGCAGCCTGGATCCGGACCTTCCCATGCTGGCGGAGCTCCTGCGCGACGCCGGTTACCATACGCACCAAGTCACGGCCAACGTCGTGACGACGGACATCTTTGGCCTCGATCGAGGATTCAACCAAGTGGACAAGATCTGGGACATGGTTGCGCCCAAGTTCAGGTCCATCTTCAAGACCTTCATCTTGCTGGGAAAGCCCCGGGTCCGCCGCCTCCTGCTTTCTGCCGATGGCATCACAGAAAAGCTGACCGAGGACCTTCGCGTCGGAAAGTGCTGGGTGCAAAACACCTACAAGAATGTCTTCCGCCGGTCGCGCAAGGTGTTGAAAATGGGGAAGAAATCGGGTCAGGGGACCTTCCTCTTCCTGAACCTGATGGAGACCCACTTTCCCTACCATGTGGGGCCAACTTTCCGCCTGACCGCGGACCTATGGACCGATCGGTTGAGTGAGCTGGCCGGCCTGTACCACATGGTCAATCAGAGCTTTCTGACCAGCGATCGCGAGTACATCCCTCCTCGCATCACGGAAATCCTGCACAATCGTCAGCGGAAGAGCTGGAACTGCACCAAGATAAGGAAAACCTCGTAATCTTCCTCTCCGACCACGGCGACAATTTTGGCGACCAGGGTTGGTACTACCACTTCACGAACGTCACCGACGCCGGCAATCGAGTGCCATTGTTCTGGTTGGGCCACGACCACCCTGGCGGCGAAGTGCTGGATCATCCCGTCAGTTCTCGCTTTGTTTTTGATTCAGTCATGGACGCGGTGGGCCTTCGACACGGAGGGCCGGGCCTATTCACTGAAGAGGACTCGAGCGTGCCGGTGATGCAGAGCTATTGGTACGACAATCAAGGCAAGACTTTGCCCCGCTATAAGTACAATCAGCTTTGCTTCGTTGAGGGGGACACACGCTATTTGAAGCGCAACGGCGGCTGGCAGAGCGCCCCCCGGCAGCAAGATGGGGAACTGGAACCCAGTTTTGAGCCGTTGCCCGATGGCATCGACCCCGTGATGGAGTTCGTTCCCAATCGAGGACGTCGCGAGTATCTCCAAAGGACAGTCGAAGACTTCCTGTCGTTTTCCTCCACGATCCCCACCTAGACAAGCATCCCATCCGCCAGAGACACCTCGCCCTGGCCGACCACCTCGTGTCCCGCTCAGTTCGTTGCCGAGAGGTTTCAGCGTGAGTGCGCGAACCACCGGCGACTCACGGGCCAGCGCTGGCCGAGGCTGGCC
>CAZKJJ010000645.1:0-1627 GCA_964553055.1 uncultured Acidimicrobiia bacterium | reverse complement strand
CGGGGGTGGCGTCGATCACGAGGCTGTCGCCTTCGCGCAGCATGGCATTGGCAGTCAGGTCTACATCTTCTAGGTCGATGGTGTGGAGATCGATATAGCGACGGGCAGCTCGTCGAAGTGGACGGGGATGCGGGTGAGGTCCGTCTGGTCGAGAGCGCCTGACAATCTCCTGCCACTGGCACGCCCGGCCGACGCCCCGGCCGGGGCGTACGCTCACGTAACGTGGCCGTGCGGTGAAGTCAAAAGCCTCGACGTCTGACCAGGGGCTGACGGACGGTTCCCGTTCGTCAGAGCTGCTCCCGGGCGATCCAGCTCACCCGAAGCGAAGCTCGGCGGGGGTTCTTCTGATCGTCATTCTCGCTGGCGGCGCCTTCCTCGCCCCACTCAACTCGACGATGATCGCGGTCGCTCTCCCCGTGCTGATCGAGGAGTTCGACGTCGGCGTCGCCGGAGTGACCTGGCTCGTCACCGTCTATCTGTTGACGCTCGCCAGTCTCCTTCCGCTCGCAGGCCGACTCGGCGATCTGTTCGGGCACCGACCCGTATTCATCACTGGGTGCGCGGGCATGGCAGCCGCCTCAGTGGCTGCCGCACTCGCTCCTACCTTTGCCGTTCTGATCGTCTTCCGAGGGCTCCAGGGAGTGTGCGTCGCCCTTCTCGCCACGAGTGCGTCGGCGATCATGCGACATGCCTTTCCGGCCGAGACGCGTGGGCGAGCGTTTGGCTGGCTGACTGCCATTCTCCTTTTCGGCGCAGCGATCGGCCCCGTGCTCGGCGGACTCCTCGTCCACGAGTTCGGCTGGTCGGCGATCTTCTGGGTGAACATTCCGATCCTGGGAGTGGTCTTGCCCCTCGCCGTGTACCTTCTTCCGACCACGGCGACGGACCGAGAGCGGAGGCTCGACTTGCCCGGCGCGGTGCTCCTGACGCTGACGCTCGTGCTCGGAGTCGCGGCCCTCACCAGTCTTCGTGGTCCGTACTGGTCAACGCTCGCACTCGGCCTTTCGACCGCGCTCTTTGCCGCTTGCCTCGTGTACTGGGAACGCCGGCAACCGAGCCCGGTCCTCGATCCACGCTTGTTTCGCCACCCGGCCTTCACGGGCGCGTCCGTCGCAGTTCTCCTCTCGAACCTGATGATGTACACGACCTTATTCGCCATCCCGCTCTTCCTCGCCGGCCTTCAGGACCGCGGGCCCGCGCAGATCGGCTGGGTCCTGGTCGTGTACTCGGGTCTCATGTCGCTGTTCTCCCCGGTCGGCGGATACGTCAGCGATCGGTTTGGCCGGGCACTCCCGGTCATCGCCGGGACGATGTTCATGCTCGGGGGAGCGATGCTGCTCCTCCAAGTCGACGCGGACACGCCAATCCTCGCTCTGTGCGGATACCTGGGAGTGGGTGCTGTGGGCGTCGGTCTTCAGATGGGATCTCAGCAGACGGCGGCCCTCGAGTCAGCCCCTGCGAGGATGGCCGGCGTGGCTGGGGGCGTCTGGTCGACCGCCAGCTACATCGGATCGATCACCGGCGCCGGGCTCCTCGGAGTCCTGTTCGGGGGAGCAATCGAACTCGCCGAGTTCCACGGGATCGTGTTCATCATCATCGGTGCGGGCCTCCTGTTACTTCCGGCGGG
>CAZKJJ010000644.1:0-1628 GCA_964553055.1 uncultured Acidimicrobiia bacterium | reverse complement strand
GGGATCGTGGAACCGTTCACAGTCCCGCTCCGTCGTGAAGTCCCGCATGGCATCCCTGAGCGCCTCAAGGTCGGACACGGCAGCGCACCTCGCTCAGACGGAGTCAGGGATGAGCGACCGTAGCAACTCCTGCGTCTCAGCGTCGGTCGAGTAGACCATCGTGCCGAGCATCCCGCGGGTGAGGAGGACCTTGTAGGTGTTCTTGACCGCGCCCTCGAACTGGTCGCGATCGCCACGCTTCACCGCGGTGTCGTGACTGAACTCCGGCCGCGCCTCCCAGTGGTCGGTCCGCCACACGAGGTCGGGGCCCATGATGACTCCGGAGTGGTCGTACTCGAAGCCCTGGGCCGTGTAGACACAGCCGACCTGCTCGAAGCCTGCAGGGTCACTTGCCCAGAACGGCGTCCCAGGCGCACCGGCGTGGGAAGTCGGCTTCTTGTTGTTCCACGGCCTGCGCCAGTCACCGATCACGACATCAGGCTCGAGGCCGCCGGGCACGGGGTCACTCCACTTCCAGCAGTAGCCGGCGGCGAGCCGGGCTCCGTAGCCCTCCTCCAGCAACGAGCGCATGTGCGCCTCCATGACGCTTGGCCCGTCGACCGCACGGAGGGCGAAGTTCTCGTCGCCTTCCCAGGCGACCGGGCCGTCGCCTTCGAGGCCGAGAAGCCGCAGAACCCAGTGCTCGTAGGCACGGCTCCCGCCGCATCGGAACTGCCCGTCGAGCTCGACGAGCCGCGTCTCCAGGCCAAGACGCTTGGCTGCCTGTTGGATGTCATAGACGGTCCCGATCTCACCGGGGCGCACGACCTGGTGCTCGTCCAACAGGAAAACGGGGACCCGGGCCGCGTCGATGAGCTCCTCGACCTGGGGACGCCCCGTGCGCAGGCTGGCTCTTGTATACCGGTTCGCCGAGGTCTCCCGAATGCGGTGTGCCTCGTCGAGGATCAGGACGTCGATGCCGTTCTGTTCGGCGTCGATGAACTGGTTGAAGTACTTGAACATGCCGCGAACACGGGGCTCGCGCTTGCCCGCGACTCGTCTGAGCGTCTGTGTGAATGCGCTCGATCCCGTTGCGTGCAGCACGGTGCGTCCTTGACGCGAAAGCTCGCCCATCAATGACAGCGCGATGACGCTCTTCCCAGAGCCGGGCCCACCGCTGACGACGATGACTTCTTTGCTGTTGGCCCTCCTCGCGCGGTCGACCGCCCTCATCACCAACGAGTACGCCATCTGCTGCTCGTCCAGCAGGACGAACTGCTCGCGATTCTGGACCTCCTCAGCGGCCAAGGCGAGCAACTGCTTGCTGGGGCGAATCGCGGAACTGAGGAGCTGGTCTGCCGCCTCCACGCCCGATTGGGGCGCCAGTCGGCTCCGCAGGTAGTCGAGGAACTGGCCGCGTCGCTGGCCGGTGAACATGCGGCTCTGCTCGGTGCTGGGCAGCTCCCACAGACCGTCGACGTCGAGGTCGGTGGCGTTGTGAAGGTAAGCCACACCGGCGATCCACGCGGGGTGCTCCTCGAGAGCTGCGGCGAAGTCCATCAAGTGGCTGCAGTAGCGGCGTACCTGCTCCGCGGGGTGCAGTCGCTCGCCCATCCCCTCGAGCAGGCAGACGTCATCCGAACCGTCCA
>CAZKJJ010000643.1:0-1631 GCA_964553055.1 uncultured Acidimicrobiia bacterium | reverse complement strand
TCGAGGTAGCCGTCTTGATCGATGTCGTCAGGGAGCGCGTTGGCCTGATTCGAACGCAAGACGTCGAAGACCACCACACCTCCTCTGTCGCTGATATCTGGAAGGACGATGCTCGGGTCGTCTACTGGTACTGGCGCGCTTCCTGGACCCCACTTGTAGCCCTGAGACATGGGCATCAGGTAGTGGGGTGTGACGCCACGCTCCGAGTGCTCTGCCGCATACTCGAGGGCCGTTGTTGTTGTGTCGGTCAATCTGAGAACCAGGAATTCGCCCGCCTCCCCGATACGTAGCTCGGTGTCTTCGACTCCGCCTTCGACCAGCAGGTCCTCGGCAACATCGCTTGGGCTGACGACCTCGAATCGCCTGAAGATGCAGGAACCATCCCAGGCTTCCGCTCCTGACGAGTCGACTCCAGTGATCCTCCCGAACGCGACGGGTCTGCCCGCCGCCAGGCCTTCGAGATAGTCAGCCATCCGCTGATTGACGACGTTCGGGTCGGTGGCACGGGCCTCCACCTCGTTCTCATCGGGGCAGTACGTGGACGTTGGGGGGTCACACTTTGCTGAAGCCTGTGTCGTCGAGCCGACCGCCGTGGCAGATGGCGCCGTCGTCGTTGAAGTCTCCTGCGCTTCCCCGCAACTCGAGATGGCGAGAACCAGCAAGCACAGCGTGACCATTCCCGGTCTGGTCATAGCGACCCTCCGCCCTCGGACCCTACGCGACCGTCCCGACTCGTGCACCGGATCTGGCTCCGGGGTAGACATGAACATAGATGGGCTCCCGAACGGACGAGGCCGAGCGGCTCCTGGCCTTGGCGCAGTCTGACCCGGTGGCTGCTGCGGAGCAGGGCCGGTCGTTGGGAGAAGCCGCACTGGGCGCCGACGACGCCGATGCGGCGGCCATCGCCTTCCGGGCCGAGGGCCTTGCCCGCATCAACCTCAAGGATCCGCCTGGCGCATTGCAGGCCCTGGAACGGGCCCGTGACGTGGCGTTTCGGGCCGACAACGTCGACGTGCTGGCCGGGGTCCTCACCACCCTGGCGGTGGCCTATCTGTACTCAGGGAACAGCTCCCTCGCCCTCTCGACGGTGGATGAGGCCATCGCCGAGTCCACGGGCATGCTGCGAGCCCGAGCCGAGGGACAGAGGGCAGGCATTCTCGTGCGCCTCGGTCGTCTCAGCGAAGCGGTGCATGCCTTGAACGACGCGATCGAAGTCGCGACGGCGGCAGGGGAGAAGTCGTGGCGAGGCCACTTCCTCACCAACCGAGCCATCGCCCACAGCCTCACCGGCGACATGGCGGCCGCTCGAACCGACTTCGAGGCTGCGGCCGGCCTGTACAGGGAACTGGGAGACCGCGAGTCGGAAGCCACCGGCATCCGCAACCTTGGCTATCTCGCCTCCCAGGAGGGAGACATCCCTGAAGCTCTTCAGCGCCTCGACGAAGCCGAGGACCTGTTTCGAGACCTCGGGATCCCGCTCGGGACGCTCCCGAACGATCGGTGCCGTGTCCTGCTTCAGGCCGGCCTGGCCGGGGAAGCCCTGCTCGTTGCGCAGCACGCCAAGGCTGCGATGGACCGAACGGGCATGCTCATGGATCAAGCCGAGGTCGGGCTGACCGTGGCTCGGGCTG
>CAZKJJ010000642.1:237-1635 GCA_964553055.1 uncultured Acidimicrobiia bacterium | reverse complement strand
GGGTCGTTGCCTGACAGCCGATACAGGAACGTGCCCATCTGCGCCCGAGTCACGAAGTCATCCGGGCAGTAGACAGTCCCGTCCTGACAGCCCACCGACACCCCACTGTCCTTCATGAACTCGATGCCCTGAGCGTGCACGTTGCTGTCAGAAACGTCCGCGAAGACATGGGTGCCATAGGCGGTGGCCGGGATCGCCAACACCGCCAACACCAACACCACCACAGCGGTACGAGTCGAGATCGTGACCTTGAACGTCATCGGAAGCCCCCTCCCGGGTAGAGGGGACGGAACCTAGCCAGGTCGGGGTCCCGAACGTCTCTGCTCAGGTTCGAGCCCGAAGACTGACCGACCTGACTGCGATCCAACCCTGTCAGTGCCAGCCAGACCGGTGCTAGAGGACCAGATGGCATCTACAAAGGGCCAGGTAGAGCTACCTATTCCCGATGAGAGCCCGGAGGACCCGGATCGGCCCGAGTGAATTCAGATCTGGTGGGCCTCAGCGCCCCGTTGTGGAGTCCCACCGTCCGCGCCAACACCCTGGTAGACGGCCTGCAGGTTCCAGAAACGACTGTGGCTCCACGCGAACCTCTGTTCGTCTGCAGCCCAGCTAGCCAGCCGATCACCGGGAGCGCCGCGAGATCGGGCCGTTGCCGGACATGTAGGTTCCAGGGGCGAACTGAGGAACTATGAGTGGGACTCCGAGCTCGGATGCGCGCTTTCGGGGTCTCTTCGACGTCCATGGCGACGCGATGCGTGCCTACTGCTTCCGACGGTTGGACGTCGACGACGCTGACGAGGCGGTGGCGGAAGTGTTCTTGACCGCTTGGCGGAAGATCGACCGAGCTCCCGAGGGCGAGGAGGCAAGGCTGTGGCTGTTCGCCATCGCCCGGAATGTGGTGCGCAACGCCACGCGCTCGCGCAGGCGATCCCGCCGACTTGCCGTTCGCCTGGCCTCTCTCGGTCAGGTCCCTGTGCCCGATCCCCAGGCTCAGGTCGTGCGTAGCGCCGAGGCCGAGGAGCTGCTCGCACAGGTCGCCAAACTCAGACCGCTCGATCGGGAACTGCTCCGTCTTCGCACTTGGGAGGCGCTCTCAGCCTCCGAGATCTCGGTTGCCACGGGGTTGTCGATCCGAGCCGTGGAGACTCGGCTCAGCCGTATCCGAAAGCAGCTAGCCCACTCCTTGGGCCCCAGCACAACTGAACTGGCCGCGCCGCG
Source organism: uncultured Acidimicrobiia bacterium (assembly GCA_964553055.1). GTDB lineage: Bacteria > Actinomycetota > Acidimicrobiia > Spongiisociales > CAZKJJ01 > CAZKJJ01. The sequence continues at coordinate 417 of CAZKJJ010000642.1, read as the reverse complement.
CAAGTCACGGCCTGTTCCCAAAGGGGGTGAGCAGTCATGAGCGACCCGTTCACCCTCTACGCCGAACTCGACCCGGTCCCCACCACTGAGTCGATTCCAGACTTGGCGTGGTCTGATTACACGCTGCTCCAGGTCATCGATCGCAGGGCCACGGCCGGTGAGCGGGCGGGATCCTCCCAA
>CAZKJJ010000642.1:0-227 GCA_964553055.1 uncultured Acidimicrobiia bacterium | reverse complement strand
CGGCCCAGCTACTTCGTCAGGGCCGAGTGGAACCGGTAGGCCCCCTCACAACCACTGTTCCCACCACAACTGCACCCCCACCCACCACGGTGCCTTCGACCACGTCGCCGTCGGCGATCGTTGGCGAAGGGCCATTCGTGTGGCAGCCGATCGAGCTGCCAGCGGCACCTGGGGCGGTGTACCAGCCGCTTCAGGTCGGATCAGACGATCGCTTCTACCTTCTTGCC
>CAZKJJ010000641.1:0-1642 GCA_964553055.1 uncultured Acidimicrobiia bacterium | reverse complement strand
GAGGCACGTCCAACATCCCGATCGTGCGTCAGACCGTGGCCGAGATGCTGGGCCGTGAGCCCGAGGCCGGCATTGATCCCATGACTGCCGTCGGGGAAGGCGCTGCCATCGCCGCCGCGATCATGACGGGGGAGCTCGAGAGCAACGACTTCTTCGTCGCCACGGAGCACGCCCTCGGCACCATCACGTACAACTCGAGTCGCCCCGACGAGCCTCGGTTCAGTGTGCTCATCCCGCGCAACCGCAAACTGCCCGCCCGTGCGAACGACATCTACAGCCCCGTGCATCCCGACCAGGAGAGCGTGCTGATCCGCGTCATCGAGGGCGATCCAGATGAAGCCGTCAGTCACCCCGATCAGGTCATCCTCAAAGAGTGGGCCGTTGACCTGCCTGGCGAGGCTGGGGATCCGAACCGGTCTTTCGAGATGGAGTATGCCTATGACGTTGACGGCATCCTGCACGTCACGGTGACCGACCTCGCCACCGGAGGGTTGATGTTGCGGGACGGCGTGTCCTACGGCGTCACGGCTGACAAGCACGCGTTGGTCGACATGTCGAAGCGTGCGAGGCAGGCCGTGGAGAGCGAGACGGTTGAACGGACGGACGCAGCCGACTTGGCCCACCTCGACCCTGAAGCCATGTCGCTACTGCAGAGGGCCAGGATCAAGGTCATCCCCTTCCTGGACGAGGACGATGCGCCGGCGGTTCGGGAAGCCGCGCAGGCGCTCGAGGAGGCCGAGACGTTGGATCAACCCGCCGCGAAGGCGCGGCTGCGCGAAGCGCTTGCGCCCTACAGCTACCTCTTCTGAGCTGCCATGACGGATCGCCGGAATCCCTTCCTCATCCTCGGTGTCGACTTCGGCGCGTCAGCCGACGAGGCGAGCGCTGCCTTCGCCAAGGCGGCGCGCCGACTTCGACGCGATCCCGATGCGACCTACTCCCTCGAGGACGCGACTTGGGCTCTCCATGCCATTGAGCAGGCTGAGGTGGACCCGGCCCACGCAGTCGACCACTACCGGGTTCCCGCCGACCCGGGGCTGTTCGTGGGCGTCAAGGCTCTCCTCGACGAACCAATCCCCGTGGGCCCCAGCGATGCGGACCTCGAGGAGACCCTCGGTGAACTCGAGGAGGAGGCGCTCACGGAGTGGCTCGCCGATGCTCTCGGGGGTCTCTTCACTCCGGATCGAGACTGGGCGTTCACGGGGCCTTCCGTCGATCCCCCCATTGAGTCGCGTCCCGAACGGGACCCCAAACCGGATGTGACCAGCCCCACAGCCAATCAGCCATCAGCTAGACAGGTGTGGTAGCCGGCAAGGAGCACAACTCGGGGCAGAGTCGGCAGGTTGGCTGGCTCACGTCCGTTCGCTCCCCGCTCCGTACCGCTGCCAGCCCGCTCGGTGGTGAGCCGTGTCCACCGCCTCGGCGCCGTTGCAGTCGGCTACCGCACCGGCCGCGAGGTGCGCGTCACCGACGGCCGCCTGCTTGGCGAAATGCCCATCGACCTCTTCGGCCTCGTCGCCCTGCCGTTCGCAGGTCCAACGAGATCCTTCCGGCCCCGACAACCCCTCGCCCTGCTGAACCGCTCTGGCCCGCAACACCAACGGAACTGACATGACTGCACCCGCCGCTTGGCACCCCGATC
>CAZKJJ010000640.1:0-1644 GCA_964553055.1 uncultured Acidimicrobiia bacterium | reverse complement strand
GCCCCTGGGTGAACCGCCTCCCTTGGTGTTTCAGGTGGAATCCGTGGATCCAAGATTTGAGCGGGGAGAGCCCACCCATCTCGGTGCCACGCTTCGGTTTCGGCAGGCAGGATCCGTCGTCCAGAGAAAGGCCAGGGTCAACTCGCCGGCCCGTTGGGGGGCGACGAGCGTCATGGTTCAGCAGGCTGGTCTCGCCCCTGTCCTGTGGCTGCAGGACAAACGCGGCTTCACACTGGATCGGGTCGCGGTAGCAGCCATCACCCGCGGGGGCGAACCCACCCGTGTCCCACTGAACGACGGACAATATGTTGCCCTCCTCCAACCTGTGGCTTCCGGCCAGCGATTTCCGACCCGAGCCGAGCTTCCGGTTACACCCCTCCGGATTCAGATTGTCGGAAGAAACGGTACACAAGAACAGGACGTGGACGTGCTGTTCGATGGGACCCTGCAGCAGGGTGAGGCCGCGCCGCTCGGTGACGACAGGCTCGTTCTCGAGGAGCTTCGTTTCTGGGTAGGGGTTCAGGTGGTCACCGAACGGGGAGGGAGTTTGCTGATCGTGGGCTTCATAGCGGCGATCTTGGGGCTGGTCTGGCGTTTGTTGCTGTACAGGCGAGAGGTGGTCTTGACTTGGGACCACGAAGTTTTCCGGCTCGTGGGGCGAAGTGAATCGTACTCGTTGCGGTTCCAGGACGAGCTCAAAACCATTTTCTCGACCCTTCGGCAAGGAGGTGAGCCGGGTGGCCCCGCGACGAGCAGCATGGGTCCCTGACGGTTTGTCCGTCGAGCCTTCGAGCAGAGAAAGTGCTAGTAGCTTGACTGGATAAAGGAGCTTCATGAAGGGACTGTTTGGCAACCTTTTCTGGATCTGTCTGGTCATCTACGCCATGACCGTTGCCGTTCAGCTGTATGGTCAGATCTTTCGAAAAGCCAGGTGGGTGTCCGTGGCATTGTACGGAGTGGCGCTTGGCCTGGCGTTACACACCGTTCTGGTTGCCTGGCGCTGGATCGACACCGGCCATGTACCGACCGTGGGAGACTTCGAGAACGCGCTGATGGGAAGCTGGTTCGTCGTAATGATGACGCTCTCGATGGCATGGAAACGGCGTTACCCGTTGCTTGCCGCGGGAACCTTGCCTTTTGCCCTGCTCATCCTGGGGGGAGGAGCTTTCACCGACGCCTCCACGCGACCGATGCTAGCGGCCCTTCAGTCCTCATGGCTTTACATTCACATCTTCTTTGCTTGGTTGGCCTACGGTGCGTACACGATTGCTTGTGGTGCCGCCATCGTTTACCTGGTCCGCGTCGAGGAGAAGCGCGATGGTTCCGACAAAGTCCTGGAGCGTATCGATGAACTGATGCTTCGATCCGCCGTGTTCGGGTTCATCACCGACTCCGTCATGATTGCGGCCGGCTCGATCTGGGCGAAAAACCTCTGGGGCTCTTACTGGTCCTGGGACCCGGTGGAGACATGGTCCCTCCTCTCCTGGCTCGTGTACGGAGTCGCGCTGCACTTGCGTGTCACTCTTCGATGGAGCGGTCGCAAATTCGCCTGGCTTTTGGTTTTCGCCATCATCGGCGTACTGGTGTCTTTTTGGGGTGTCAACCTGGTGACGGAGGGCACGGATCATTTCTTCAATGTTGAAT
>CAZKJJ010000639.1:0-1644 GCA_964553055.1 uncultured Acidimicrobiia bacterium | reverse complement strand
TAAGAGCGCCGTCTTCGAGTGTGGGTCGACTCTCCAGATCCTCATGGGACCGGAATGAGGCTGTGTGGCTCGCGTCCGAAGAGAAAGCCACGAGTCGAGAAGCCAACGAGCCATGAGCTGGTTGCATTCTTCGTCCTGACCTACGTTGTCTCCTGGGCGTTTCTCATTCCCAGCTACCGCATCCTTCTCGACGCGGGATGGGCTCAGGATTCGCTGCAATACGTCCCTCCCCTTGCCTTCCTCGGCCTCATCGGGGTGTTTGGCCCGACGCTGGCCGCGCTCTTCTTGTCTTGGTACCGAAATGGCCGAATCGGTGTACGGACACTGCTCGAGCGACTCATGGTCTGGCGAGTCCACATTGGATGGTATTTCTTCGCACTCCTCGCGCCGACCCTTTTGTTCTTCGTCGCGTTGATTGCCTGTCGTGTGGCTGGCTTCTCGCTGGGACCGGTTTTGGTCCAAGACGCGGGAGTCATGGTCATCTCAGCTCTCGCCGTCACTCTGCCGTTCGGTCCGATACCCGAAGAGCTCGGATGGCGGGGGTATGCGTTGCCGCGGCTTCTCCAGCGCAACCGGCCGATGACGGCTTCCCTGGTCCTCGGCGCACTTTGGACGTTGTGGCACGTACCCGCCTTCTTCGTGCCCGGCGTCGCCATCCCGTCGGCGCTTGCCGTCACCCCCCTGACGATTCTTCTCTATCTGCTCAACAACACGGCGCTGAGCCTCATCTTCACCGGTCTCTATCTGCGCACAAAGGCAAGTGTCCTGCTGGCGATCCTTCTCCATGCGGGCTCCAACGCTTCGTCCAACATCGTCTTCGCCCTGTTCCCCGAGGCTTCGCTCTCTGTGGGGGAGATGGAACTGGTCTATGCCGTCAATATTGCACTGATGGCCATCCTCGGCACAGTCATGGTGACTGACAGAGGCGGTGGTCTCCCTGCGACGACAGGTGGCCTCCGGATTCACCGAACGGGACACGACCATCGACGATAAGGGCCACACGAGTACCGGAGACGCCACATGAGGAGGTACGTCGGCCACCGAGGGTCCTGCGACGTCAGCACGCTCGAGATCGCGTCCGGCTCGAGCGCCTCTTTTCCCGTGACTTTCGCCTCTACCCCAGCCTGCAGTGTGTTGGTTCGCTGGTGGTATCGCTTCTGGGAGGCGGAAGGCGATGACGGTCAAGCAGGAAACGTCAACGGTCCCGGCTGCGTCCACCTCCGTCGTTCGCCGGCGCCGTCATCTGTACGCCGACAACATGAAGGTAGTGCTGGTTATCGGGGTGATCGTCGGCCACGTCACGATGGCTTGGACAGGTGTCGGCGAGTGGGTGTTCGATGAACCTCCCGTAAGGGAGCCACTGCTCAGCATCTTGATCCTGGTCGCGGTGATCGGTGCCCTCTTCGCCATCCCACTGTTCTTTCTCATCGCCGGAGCGTTCACTCCGGGGTCACTCGAGCGAAAGGGCCTGGGCAGGTTCTGCATCGACCGCATCGTGAGGCTGGGGGTGCCGATGCTCTTCTTCATCGTCTTCCTCAGCCCGATCGTCGAGTACGTCGACCCCGACAATGCTGGCTGGGACGAGGGGTTTGCCGCGTTCACGGTTCACATCTGGTGGCCACCGGCGCCGGGGCCGACCTGGTT
>CAZKJJ010000638.1:0-1646 GCA_964553055.1 uncultured Acidimicrobiia bacterium | reverse complement strand
GGCATGAGCCGCGAGCGGTTTGCCTGGCTCGAGGGCGTGGCGGGCCAGATCATCAGGACGCCCGGCTCCGAGAGCAACGTGAAGGAGATCTTCGACGCCTGTCGGGAGCTGCAGAACTCGGGTGAGCCTGTGGTCGTTTTCAACCAGTTCGACGAGTTCGGCAACTACCTCTGGCACTTCTCCGTCACGGGACCGGCCATGGAGCAGGTGTTGCGCGAGTCGATGGGGCAGCGGGATGTCTTCCGGGGCCTGGTGCTCGCTACGGGCTCAGCAGGCACCCTGGCCGCCGGCGACCACCTCAAGCTTGTGTATCCCGACAGCCTGATCGCCGCCGCGGAGGCTCTCCAGTGTCCAACGCTGCTGTACAACGGCTTCGGGGATCACCGTATCGAAGGCATCGGCGACAAGCACGTCCCATGGATCCACAACGTGCGGAACACGGATGTCGTCATCGACGTCGACGACGAGGGCCCGATGGCGCTGCTCAGGGTCTTCAACGATCGCGGCGGACGCGACTACCTGATGGGCCTGGGCGTTCAGCCGCAACTCGTCGAAGACCTCGCCCTCCTCGGGATCTCGGGAATCGCCAACCTGATCGCTGCCGTCAAGTTCTCCCTCTACTACGGGCTCGGGTCCCACGATGTCGTGTTGACGGTGCTCACAGACTCGGTCGACATGTACCGAAGCCGTCTCGATGAGCTCGAAGAAGCTCGCGGCCGGCTCTCGGCCGGCGAGGCGGAGAAGGCCCACCGCCAATGGCTGCAGGCAGCCGACACTCGTCACATGTTGGAGCTGGGAGACGTGGACAGGCGAAGGATCCACAACCTGAAGTACTTCACGTGGGTCGAGCAGCAGGGAAAGACGGTGGACGCGCTCGAGGCACAGTGGGATCCCGTCTACTGGCAGGAGGTGCAGGCAATCGCCCCTCGGGTCGACGAGCTCATCCTGGAGTTCAACGAGGCGGCCGCATCGTGACGAAGATCACGCCAGGTCTGGTCTGTGCCCATCACCACCTGTATGCCGCGCTGGCCCGTGGCATGCCCTCCCCGCGGCGGGTGCCGGCGAACTTCGAGGAGATCCTCGAGGAGATCTGGTGGAGGCTCGACGCCGCCTTGGACCTGGACATGATCAGGGCCTCGGCCAGTCTCGGGGCACTCGAAGCGCTCGAGCAAGGGACGACCACGATCATCGACCACCACGAGTCGCCCAATGCCATCGAAGGGAGCCTCTCGGTCATCGCGGAAGCATGCGCTGAGGTGGGGGTTCGCGTCGTATGCGCCTACGGGGTCACAGATCGCCACGGCCCTGAGAGCGCCAATCGGGGCCTCGAGGAGAACGACCGCTTCCTGTCTGATGGAGGATTGGGCATGGTGGGGGTTCACGCCGCGTTCACCTGCCAGGACTCGACGCTCGAAGCGGCCGCTGACCTCGCCGACCGGCACGGGGTGGGTGTTCACGTGCACGTTGCCGAGGATGCGATCGATGCGGGGGCGGCAACGCGCCTCAGGTCTTCCGCCAACTGGCTGCTGGCCCACGGGGTTCATCTCACAGACGACGCTCCAGTCCTGGGGACCATCGTCCACAGCCCGCGCTCCAACCTCAACAACGCCGTGGGCTACGCGAGGCCGTATCGCTTCCGCAACCCG
>CAZKJJ010000637.1:0-1648 GCA_964553055.1 uncultured Acidimicrobiia bacterium | reverse complement strand
GCCGGCGGGCTCGTGGGAGGAGGTGAGCTGGAAGGGGGAGGTCACGGAGTCAGTGGGCGCCGCGCTGATAGAGGACCGCGGGGATGGTCATGAGGAGGATCCAGATGTCCCTCACCAGGGACCAGTTCCGGACGTAATCGAGGTCGAGGTGCGCCCGCTCGGGATGCCCCACGTTGCTCCGACCCGACACCTGCCACAGCCCGGTTACGCCGGGTTTCACCGAGAGAAGCGTGGGGATTCGGCCGCGATACATCTCCAACTCCAATTCCACCACCGGCCGAGGGCCCACGAGCGACATGTCCCCCTTCAGGACGTTGAGAAGCTGGGGCAGCTCGTCGAGGCTCGTGCGTCGCAGGAACCTGCCGAGAGGCGTGATCCTCGGATCCTCCTCCTCGGGGAGCTTGAAGTCGTTGTCCACATAGCGCCGCCAGAGCTCCTCGTCCTCCCGAAGCATCTCCTCCGCATCGCAACGCATGCTGCGGAACTTCATGAGTTGGAAGAACCGGCCCCCGTATCCGGCCCGGCGGTGTCGAAAGAGGATGGGTCCTTTCGAGTCGAGCTTCACGGCCAGCGCGATGAGCAGCATCACCGGGCCGAGCAGGGTGAGCAGGGAGATCGAGCCAGCGATGTCCACGAGGCGCTTGATGACGAGCTGAGACGCTCGGAGGCCAGGGGTCGTGAGTTCTGAGAAGGGGCGGCCACGCAACCAAACACGGTTGGGCTCCACGGTCATCACCGCCCGTTCGAGCGGCGTGCACAGGAGGCGACATCCGTGCGTGAGGGCGAAATCCGTCAGCTGGACAAAGGAGCTGTCCGGGAGCCACCCCGATATGAGGACCGTGTCAATGCCCCCTTCCAGCCAGCCGTTCATGCCTTCGATCTCCTCGGGGAGGTCTCTGACGCGAAGGACGGCGAGGGTGCGATAGTGTCCCCCGAGACGGGTCACGGCCTCGGGGCTCCCCACACCCTTGACCTCCAGAACCCGGTGATCCAGGCCCGGCCTGGGAATCCAGCGCGAGCCCCAGTAGAGCCCGTTCCGAACCACGACGAGCACGGATCCCAGGAGGATCCAGATCACGAGGCCTCGGACACCGACCTGGAGAGGGTGATCCATCCATGCGTACGCGAAGAGCGCGAGGACCACGCCCCCTCCCACTCCCCGCAGGATCCGGACGGGCTGGCGCCAGAGGTCGCCGGAGCGATACCCGCCCAAGACCCAGAGTGAAAGAACGATGGCAACCGCGAGTTGCGCGGTGGGTACAGCTGCCTGTGGGAAGATCTGGGTCGCGATCTGTGACAAATCGGTCCCGAACTGGCCACTCCGGAGCCATCGGAGCAGCTGACGTCCCAGCAAAACGGCGGTGACGTCGGCGACCACTAGAATAGTCAGACGCAACCCGCTCTTCACCAGATGGCCGGTGAGATTCCCTCGGGGACTAGTGTTCCCCACCGTAGCGGGCGCCTCGAAGGGAGCCGCAGGTGTCGAATACCCCTCGGGCGGGGCGAGATAAGGGTTGCTCAAGAGAGCTGCGAACCGTGGGAGGGAGTAACTTCGAATCGTTGCGGAACAGCCGCACTCCGCAGACGCGCGACTCTGGCTACCATCATCAGTGTAAGCGCCCTTCGGGCTTGCGTCATCCCTTCACGC
>CAZKJJ010000636.1:697-1649 GCA_964553055.1 uncultured Acidimicrobiia bacterium | reverse complement strand
GTGGGTCTGATCGAAACGACCGTCACCCGCTGGGATGCAACCGAAGTGGCTCATCGCCTCGAGCTCCAGTTGGGCAGAGACCTCCAGTTCGTCCGCATCAACGGCACTGTCGTGGGGGCCCTGGTGGGCGTGGTCATCCATGCCCTGCTCCTTCTGATCGGCTGACCGCGGCCGGGTGCATTTCATCGAATGGCTTCACTTGGGTGATGGGCCCTCCGGCATGTCCTTGGCGCGTGTTTGGCGCTCTGCGACGTCTGACCGTCACGAAGCTTCGTTCGGAGGAGGCTCGGACGAGCCTTGGCGGCGGCGTCGGCTTCCGAAGAAGGCTGCGTTGAGCTCGGCGCCGAAGACGATGATGAAGGCGAGCCAATACGCCCAGGTCAGCAGCAGCACCGCCGAGGCTACGTCTCCGTAGCGTTCGCTCAGTGTGGTCACTCGTGGTGCCAGGTAGAGGATCACAGCCGCCTTCATGCCTATGAGTCCCGCACCCACGAGTAAAGCCCCGGGAAGGTTGGTGAACCATCCCTCTGCTTCTGGGTCGCGAGGCAAGAAGCGGAGGAGGAGGAGCCAACCGAGTGTGCACAAACCAAACTCGCTGAGCACCTCTGCCGTGACCACGTAGGCCGGCCAGTCGAGCGCCTCTAGTCCGAAGTGTGAAATCCCCAGCCCACCGATCGAGACGAGTAGGACGGTCAAGGGGAGTGTCCACCGTCGTCGAGGAGGCGTTATCGGTACCGACCAGATGAGGGCGTGGATCCGCCTCACCAGATTGGCGAGACTATTGGCCGCCCAGAGGGCAGCGATGGCCATCCCGATCACGGTGGCCGTCTGAAATCCGACGCTGGCCTGTGATGATTCATCCACCGCGTCCGCCAGCAGGCCGGCAAGTCCGGCGTTTCGAGCGGTCTCGATGGGGTCGACTCCATTGACGCCGCTGTACAACCGGGTGGCC
>CAZKJJ010000636.1:0-687 GCA_964553055.1 uncultured Acidimicrobiia bacterium | reverse complement strand
GTGCAAGGTCGCGGGTCCTGTTCACCCGATCTCGGATTCGCCGCCCCCTCTTGTCGTCGGTGCCCAGAGGGGCAGACGGGGCAGTCTCCTCGAAGGCGTCGAGAAGATCCTCGTCGCGGTCGATGTTCGCCTGATCTTCGGAAAGGCCCATGATCGGAGAATACGCGCCGACCTCTGCACCACGGCTGAGACCTTCCAGAGGTCTTGGGGACCCGGCGCAGAACACGTGGAGGCCGATATCTGGCTGGCTGAGCGCCTCGGGTGGAACCTGGATCACTCCGTCTCAGAAAATCGCGCCAGCGACCAGCGCGGCCTCAGCGCCCGACATCCCACCCCTCTCTGCGTTCAGGTGGTCTCGGATCTCTCTTCCGTTTCCTCCGCCGCCTCTTCCAGAACCTCCTCGACTGCCTGGTCCAGCTCGAATCGGGCCCGGGCACTCATCCCATACCAGACGAATCCACCCACCACGACCAGGGTGAGCGGCGTCCACAGCCAGGAGAGGCCTGTCTGCCAGGTCAGCCACAATGCGACCACCACCACCAGTACAGCCAGCCCGTCGAACCATCGGCCGACGAACATGTCGACATTGGTTGGCTCCCGGGTGCGATCTATCGAGTGTCGTCCGGCATCCAACCACTTCTCCACCTGTTCAGGTCGTCCGGCTAGCCAGGCGAGCACTCCGACCAG
>CAZKJJ010000635.1:0-1652 GCA_964553055.1 uncultured Acidimicrobiia bacterium | reverse complement strand
GGTAGAACTCGGGGGTGTGGCTGGCCAGCTCTCTGCTCCAGTCGTAGACGGCGCCCAATCTGCGGAGCTGGGCCTTCATCCGTTCGATCTGGTTCTCGGTGAACACTCTGGGGTGGATGCCCGTCTGGATGGCGGCGTTCTCGGCTGGCAACCCGAAGGAGTCCCAGCCCATCGGCGACAGCACGTTGTAGCCCTGCATCGCTCGGTAGCGGGTCAGGACGTCGACGTAGGTGTAGTTGCGCAGATGCCCGACGTGGAGGTCCCCTGACGGGTATGGGTACATCTGCACGTTGTAGAACTTGGGGCGCGTCTCGTCCTCGCTGACGTAGAAGACCCGCTCGGTCTCCCAGCGGTCCTGCCATTTCCGTTCGATCTTGTCGAAGTCGTAAGCAGGCACGGACGGCTCCCTCGGAAACCGCAAGGGTAATGCGGCTTCGGCCTACGAGTCCCTTCTTACCTCGAGCCATCCTTCCCTGCTGTGGCGGCGCAGGACGGGATGGTCGACCGGCTCGTCCGCAACGATCGTGAAGCCCTCGCCGAGGACCGCCAGCACGTGGCGGGGCTCCATCCCCCAAGGAGGTCCGTCGATCGGCTCTCCCCTGGGAAAGACGATGGAGGCCAGGGTGCCGCCCTGGCGAAGGAGGCGCCTCACCATGGCTCCGTGGTCAGGACGCCGAGTCGGGTGGATGGCGCAGAAGAAGGTGTGGTCGAAGATCAGGTCGACAGGCTCGATGTCGAGGTCAAGAGCGTCGGCGTCGAGGAAGGCGCCGCCGAAGGGGGCGAGGCGGTCCGGGACTATGTCGGCCAGCTCGGCGGCGAAGTCGACGGCGGTGACCATCCAGCCCGCCTGGGCGAGGGCCACGGCGTCGTGTCCGAGACCGCAGCCGGGGACGAGGGCCGTTCCCGGCTCACCGAGCTTGCCGGCCTCCAGGCGTGCCATCAGCTCGGGATGGGGATCCCCCACGTCCCAGGGAGTCACCCCGCCCGCGTAGAGGGCACCCCAGTCCTCTGCCGTCGGCTCCATGGGCTGTCCCCTCGCTGCGAAGATGGCACCGTACTGGGAAGGAGCAGCGATGGACATCGAGCGGGTAGGCGTGGTCGGAGCGGGTTTGATGGGCTCCGGCATCGCAGAGGTGTGCGCCAGGGCCGGCTACGACGTCCTGGTGCGGGAGGTCACGCCCGAGCTGGCCGAGGCAGGCCACCAACGCATCGAGAAGTCACTGGACCGGGCCCTCGAGCGGGGCAAGGTCACAGACTCTGAAAGGGATGATGCGCTGGGAAGGATGGCCTTCACGACCGACCTGGCGGAGTTCTCCGACCGACAGTTGGTGGTGGAGGCGGTCACGGAGAACGAGCCGCTCAAGCTGGAGGTGTTCGGCGTCCTCGACGAGGTGACCGAGCCGGATGTGATCCTGGCCTCCAATACCTCTTCGATCCCCATCACCCGGCTGGGCCGGGCGACACGGCGTCCCGAGCAGGTGATCGGAACCCACTTCTTCAACCCGGTGCCTGTGATGGGCCTGGTGGAGATCGTCACCGGGCTGCTCACCTCAGAAGAGACGCTGGCTGTCGCTCGAGCGTTCGCAGAGAGCCTGGGCAAGGAGCACATCCTCTCCCAGGACCGGGCGGGATTCATCGTCAACAAGCTGCGC
>CAZKJJ010000634.1:0-1664 GCA_964553055.1 uncultured Acidimicrobiia bacterium | reverse complement strand
CGATGGGGCGTCGACGTTCGGGCGTCATTCGGGGCGGAAGCCATGGTGGTCTACGACCTCGCGGTGTCGCTTGCGCGCGATTCCGGGGATGGAGCTCTGGAGTCCCTTGTCGACGACCTTGCCGGGGAGGTCACGAGGAGGGCGCTCCGGCCCATCGCGCTGGCGACGCGTTCGTGGTGCGGGGATGACTGGGAAGCGACGGTCAACGAGTTGGATGGGGGCCTCACAGCCATTGTTTCGTCGGCCGTCCGCGCGAGCAGGGCAGGCCAACGCGGCGTAGGGGTGCCCTTCCTGCAGCACGTCGCGTCCCTGAGTACGACAGCCTCGCGGGAGTTGGTGGGGAACCGCCACTCGGACGACGATTTCCCGTCCGTGTGGACCGATGAGGCCCTGCGAGATGCTCGACTGCGCGTCAATGCGGCCGTGGAGAAGGCGGCGGCTCTGGACCTCGATGGCGAAGTCTCCCTGACTGGAATCAAGGCCAAGGGCTTGTTGGAGACGATCGAGACTCTGAGGAGGGCCGCGGTCACGCCACTCGACGTCAGTCGTCTGTCCCTCATCCGGCAGATCGCGGAGCGCGTGTGCGAGGCGGCCTCAGCCAACTCCACCCCCGAACCGGTCGTTGCCGAGCAGCAAGAGGTTCGCCTGGCGAAGATGCGGGACCATCTGATACCGGACGCTCCCACGGGATTCTCCGTTCGGGGTGTCCTGCCGGTCGTAGAGCAACTTCACAGCTACTGCCAGCGCGTCTCGGCGCGTCACATCGAGCAGGAGTCCACTGTGGAGTTGGACGTGCCGCTCGAAACCGTGTGGGCTGCGAAGGACGATGTGGTCCAGGTCCCATTCGTCCTGCGCAATCCAGCAGGTAATGGCCGTGTGACGGATGTGTCGGTCCGACTGCTGGTTGACGGGCAGTCCGAAGCCGAGGTCGCCGCTTCCGATCTCGTGCTCGAGTCCGAGCATGAGTACTACGGCGAACTCTCCCTTCCGGGGGACACCCTCCTCCAGTGGGAAGCGGGAGCAAGAGACGCCGTAACGCTCGTGTGCAGCTACAGCCGTGGCTCGGACACTGACCGGCACGCTGAGCAGGCGATCTTCTCGCCAATCCTGAAGCTGGAGGAGGGGCCCGCGCCGGTCCTGACGAATCACTACTCGCCTGGACATATCGAGATGTCGACGTTCGTCGGCCGCGAGGAGTACCTCGATGAGATCGAGGCGAAGCTGACATCGGACAGCGGTCAAGCTCGCGGCATCATCCTGTATGGGCTCTCTCGGAGTGGGAAGTCGAGCGTTGCCCGGAAGCTAGGTGGGAGGCTCGAGTCGAAGGGAACACACCTGACGGTTCCGGTCGAGTCCTATGGAGACCGGCACGACAGCCCTCAGGACACAGCCGCCGAAGTGCTCACGAACATCGTGGCGCGCGTCGAGGCGGAGATCGACCTTCGCGGGTACACGAGCCACGAGGTTGAGATACGGCCTCATCGGTGGGCGACGGACTTCCAGAAGTACGTACGAGAGCTCGCCAGCCGGCTCGACGTCCGCCTGCTCCTCGTGCTGGACGAGTTCACCAGGGCCGCAGCCCTTGTCAGGCAGGGCGCCTTGCCGGAGCAGTTCCTCCAGGTCTGGAAGGAGCTTGTTTCCAACGGCAGCGTCGACGTGATCCT
>CAZKJJ010000633.1:0-1670 GCA_964553055.1 uncultured Acidimicrobiia bacterium | reverse complement strand
GATCACTCAACCCGCACCACCAACCCGACACCGACCGAGCGCTCTGGAACCGGCATTACCGGACGCTTTCATAACGCACAGCCCCATCACGGGGCGACTCACGCGTGACATTTCTCCTCCATCAAGGTAAGTTGATGCGATGGATCCCGTGGTGGTGGCGAGCGCCCGCAAGCACGGGGTAAGTGATACCGACATGCTGCACGCCTATCGCAACCCGGTTCGAGTCTTCGACCTGGATGACCTCGTCCTGTTGATCGGCGCCGACGAGAGCGGCCGGCTCCTCGAGGTTGGTGTCGCCACTGCCGAAGGATTGGAGTTCATCGTGCATGCCATGCCGGCCCGGCCACGATTCTTGAGGTGACATGATGCCGAGATCGATCCAAGACATCCTCGACCACGCCGACGAGCTGGCGCGCCGCTTCGAGGAGTACGAACCCTCCGAAGACGACGAGCGACCCGTCGAGGAGTACCTCCTCGAGCGCGCCGCGCTGGCTCGGGCCCGCAGCGAACGCCAGATCGTCGAAGCCGTCGCCGCAGCCCGCACCGCAGGGATCCCGTGGTCCAGGATCGGTGAACTGCTCGGCACCTCGGCACAAGCCGCCCAGCAACGCTACGGCGCCGTCATCGAGCAGGTCTGAACCGGCCGATGACCTAGCGGGGCAGACCGGTTCGCCCGTGGCAGTACTTGAACTTGTCACCAGAGCCGCATGGACATCGTTCGTTGCGACCCACCTTGACCGCATAGCGAGCGTGCGTAGTCGTCGCCGGTGCTGAATGTCGTACCGGGCCCCAGCTGCTGAGATGATCCTCCTTCCACTTCAAACGCCGCGCTCGAGCCTTCAACTCTTCATCCCGGGCATCTAGCCGAGCCGCCCGCTCAGCGGCCTTGTCGGCGAGCTCAGCAGCAACCTCACCGGCGGTGACACCGGTGTCGTCGATCACGGTCTCCAACTCGGCGACGATCAACCGCGCCACCGCCTCCCCGACCGTCAAGTCCATCGCTTCGCAGTACCGTCGCCACGTCGACCACACCGTCAGCGACACAGGCACCTTCACCACCCGAACCCCATCACCACGCTCCAAGGCAGCGAAGATGCGTTGGTCGATCCGGGCCAGCCGCCCACCACCGAGGTCGGTCACCGGACCCCCAGGACGGTATACCGGGATACCGGCACAGGAACTGTGCACTCGTCTGACTCGACTAGGGGAGCAAGTGGTCGAGTGGTCAAGGGTGTCTCCTCTTTGGTGGCGTCGGATCTGGATGGGCGATCGTGGGCATCTCTTGACTCGTCGGTGATCCTTTCGTTCGCCCCCTTTCATCACTGCGCATCCGTTGAAACCGTTGGCCCAGAGGCGATGGCGGTAGGGATCCACGTCCGACTCAGTCCGACCTCGATCACGTCCGGGAACGGCGGCTCGAGGACGGCAATCGGAGCAGCGATAGGTGGCAACCAGGTGGCAGAATCGGTGGCAGAATCGGTGGCAGATCCTCATCGAGCCGGCCAGAGACCCCATCGCGATCGGCCCCAAACCCTTTCACGGCAAGGGCTGCCGCGAGCTTGCCAGGGTGTTCGGTGTCTTTTGCAGAATCCACATACGTTTCCCATAGCCCACTCGTGCTCTAAGATACGCTTAGTTGATAAGCGTTGATTAGAAGGGGAGTAAGGAAC
>CAZKJJ010000632.1:0-1673 GCA_964553055.1 uncultured Acidimicrobiia bacterium | reverse complement strand
ACGTTCAGGCCAGGGGCCCGGTTCGGCCCGCGCGCCATCCGCAACGCCGACTACCTCTCTCCCGATGGAAGCAGGCCACACCTGCCGACAGGCATCGACCCACTCGAGGTTCTCGACGTTGTAGACGCCGGAGACATCGGGGTCGTACCAGGGTACGTCGAGAAGAGCATCGAAGAGATCCGCACGGCTGTCGAGGCGATCAGCAGGGTAGGGGCTGTCCCGATCGTGCTGGGCGGCGATCACACGATCACGTATCCGGACGCCTCCGGCGTGGCTGCTGTGCACGGATTCGGAGAGGTGGCCCTCGTCCACTTCGACGCCCATGCAGACACCGGCGAGGACCACTTCGGCATGCTCCTCGGCCACGGCACGCCCATGCGTCGGCTCATAGAGTCAGGTGCCGTTCCAGGACATCGGTTCGTCCAGATCGGACTCCGTGGCTACTGGCCCCCGCCTCGGGTCGTCGCCTGGATGAGAGACCAAGGGATCCGCTCCTACCTGATGGAGGACATCACACGGCGCGGTCTGCAGGAGGTAGTAGACGAGGCCGTGACTCACGCATCCGAGGGCGCCTCGGGCGTGTTCCTCTCCATCGACATCGACGTCGTGGATCCTGGGTCGGCGCCGGGCACAGGCACTCCTGAGCCTGGCGGCCTCACCCCCCGGCAGCTGCTCGACACAGTGAGGAGGCTCTCCCGGGAATTGGCTGTCGTGGGCGCAGACATCGTCGAGGTGAGCCCTCCCTACGACGGGCCGGGCGAGGTGACCGCCTTCCTGGCCAACAGGGTCGTGCTCGAGGTGCTCAACGGCATGGCCGAGCGAAAGGTCGGCTCCTGACCGCAGCGATCGAGACGACTCGCCTTGGGAGGGTGTTCAAGGCAAGAAGGGGCACCAAGGAGGTCGTAGCGCTGCGCGACGTCGGCCTGACCGTCCCTCGGGGCGAGTTCTTCGGACTCCTCGGCCCCAATGGAGCAGGCAAGACCACGTTGATCAAGATCCTCACCACGTTGCTCCTCCCTTCAGAGGGCACCGCCGAGGTCCTCGGATTCGACGTCGAGCACCAGTTCAAGGAGCTCAGGTGGCACATCTCGATGGTGTCTGGAGGCGAGACATCAGGCTACGGGCTGCTCACGATCAGGGAGCAGCTCTGGATGTTCAGCCAGTTCCACGGCCTCGAGACGAAGGTCGCCCGCGCCAGGATCGACGAGCTGCTCGAGGTTGTCGGCCTCACAGAGTGGGCAGACACCAGGATCTACAACCTGTCGACGGGCATGCGTCAGAAGATGAACCTCGTCCGCGGACTGGTCTCCGACCCGAAGGTCTTCTTCCTCGATGAGCCGACCCTTGGCCTCGACGTCGAGATCGCACGAGACGTGAGGTCCTACCTGCGGCGATGGATCAGCGAAGGCGGAGGCGAGCGAACGATCCTGCTCACCACCCACTACATGGCGGAAGCCGATGAGCTCTGCGACAGGATCGCAATCATCGACGAGGGCAGGATCATACGACTCGGCACCAGCGCCGAGCTCAAACACCAGGCCCAGTTCAGAGAGCGATACCGTCTCGAGTTCGATGGACGCGCCACCGCGGACCTGCTCTTCCGCTTCGGTGCGGTCGAGATCTTCGGCTCAGCAGAAGGCGAGACGGCTGTGGTGACCCTCGACGAGCCGAAC
>CAZKJJ010000631.1:0-1679 GCA_964553055.1 uncultured Acidimicrobiia bacterium | reverse complement strand
GACAGTCAACGCTCCGATGCCGACCATGATCAACAGGATCGCCCCCCAGCTCGCATCGATCCCGCCGGTATCGATGGCGTAGTCGCCGGCTAGCAAGGCAATCACCAGAATGGCCACCTGAACCAGGAACCCCGAGAAAGTGTCGACCGCTCCCTGGCTGACTGCGGCGGCAGGCGACACACCGAACTTGGACAGGAAGGCAGCGTTCATCGCCACCCTCCCGGCGGCGCTGGGCACGGCAAGTCCGATGAACTTGGCGGCGACCTGGAGGATCACCAGTGGCCAGTAGGGAAGGGGCCGCGGCACGGCGAAGCTCGTGGCAGTCGCCTGAGGGAGAAAGTAGCTCTGACCGACGATAAGCGCCAGGATCATCAGGGGCCATCTGGCCGTCTGCAGCACGTCCCAGACCGCGGCGTAGTCGATCTCGGTGAACAGCGGGATGATTGCCGACGCCGCCAGGAGCATCACGGCAGCCCCAACGATGTTGCGGCCGGTGACTCTGCGCAGTCGCACCGGCTCGGGGAGCTCCACCCCGGTGGCGGCTACCGCCGCCTCCTGGAGATCCTGCATCGTCGCTTTGGCGTTCTCAGCGGAGCGACGGGTCCGGGTGGCCACCGCCGGCAGCTGCAGATAGGGGAGTACCTGTTCGATCTTGGCCTGCCACATGCCGTCGACGGCGGTTGCCACCGCCCGACCGGCTCCGATCAGAAGGCTCAGGGAGAACAACAGCTCAACGATGTCGTGCGCCTTCCGTATCTCGCCCGCAACGAGGGAGCCCGATCCGAAGTCCCCCAGGACAGGTCGATCACCCGCTCGATACACCGCTTCGGGGGTGAGGGAGCCATGGGCCAGGTTGACATCATGAAGACGGCCCACGTCACGCCACAGTTCGACGAGGAAGGCATCGTCCCACGACCCGGGATCGGCCCGGCTGATGGCATCGCCACCCGGGTCGACCGCGATCAGAGCAATCTCATCGGACGCCTGGCCCACCGCGAGCACCTCGGGCACGTCCAACCCAATCCGAGCTGCGAGAAGAATGATGAGGGCTTCGTGCTCGACAGCCTGCAGACGTGAGAAGCCGATCGTCGATCCCTGCTCGCGGTAGATGAGACTCCGCCAGGCCTTGGCCATCAGCTGCGAGTCGGTTGCGTCCCGTCCGTAGACCTTGATCTGGATGGTCCCCCCCTTGGGGGAGGCCGCCGTGAACCGGCGAACCCCCCACGACTGCCGTTCGTCGATCTCGGGGTCGTGGGCTTCGAGGCCCATCCGGCGCAGGGCGGCACCCACCGACCCACGATCGGGATATCCCTTCGGGGACCCGTAGACGAGGAGTACGCCGCCGGCGGCCATCAGGCCGATGCCGAACGCACCAACCATGTCGGAAACTTCTCCAAAGCCCAGGGCGAGGGAGGCCAGTCCAGTGATGACGGCGATGATCCAGCCAAGTCTCCGCATCGGTCGACTCAGGTGCGGTGAGGACGACACCAGGATCGCCGTCACCAGCACCACCCGGAACACCGGGAAGCGAGGCGCCGGCTCCTCGAGGCCGAGCTCCGGTAGCACGTACGGCCATCCATCCGAGAGGACCAGGGTCAGCACCGTTGCGCACAGGCCGGCCAGGACGGTTGCCAGCAGCATGTCCCGTATGGCTGCCAGCCGGCTTCTCCCACCAGCGA
>CAZKJJ010000630.1:0-1686 GCA_964553055.1 uncultured Acidimicrobiia bacterium | reverse complement strand
GAGAGGTCGTCGACTATTCGAGCGGCCTTGGTTGTCGGTGGGTCGACGCCCGAGGGCAGCAGGAGGCCAGCTTCTTCGCGGACGACCCACCCGAGGCCCGCGCACTGACAGTCGCAGGGCTACCGTCCGGCTTGCGACTGGCTAGGTCCGAGTGGCAGCTGCCGGACACGCCACCTCGACTCGGAACTCGCGGCCCGTGTCCGAAACCGTCATAATCAGATACACAAATCCCGGGACAAGAGGAGGGGCGATGACGCAGCCGGTGAACGGGTCGGCCCGACGGCCACGACGCAAGGACAAGCTCGCCAACTCGATCGCGCAGTCCGTCCTCAGCGACATCAAGCAGCAAGGCCTCACAGCCGGCGACAAGCTTCCCAACGAGGCCGCCATGCTCGAGCAGTACGACGTCGGTCGGGGCACACTACGCGAGGCGATGCGCGTGCTTGAGACCTGCGGTCTCATCGCGCTGAAACCGGGCCCTCGCGGCGGCCCCGTAGTCCAAGGCGCCCACCCCGAAGACTTCGGACGGGTCGCATCCCTATTCTTCCAAGTCGCCGACGTGACCTACGGCGAGGTCGTTGAAGCGCGATTGGTCCTCGAACCGATGGCTGCACGACTTGCGGCCCAGCGCCACCGCAACGCTCCGGAGGCTCATGAACTCCTGCGGCTTGCGAGCGGCGGGGCGGGCACCAGGGACGAGCGGTCGTACCTGAACGCGACCGCCGACTTCCATGCCTCTGTGGTAGCACTCGCGGGCAACGGGCTGTTGACGCTGGTCTGCCAGTCGCTGGCCGAGATCTACCGTGACCGGGTGGTCGGGGTGCTGTTTCCGAAGAGCCGCCAGAAGGACGTTCATGCCGCCCACGTCGATATCGCCCGGGCGATCGTCGAGGGCGAGGGTGACCGCGCCTACGAGTTGATGGCCGAGCACATGCAGGAGTACACCCGCTACGTCGCAAAGCGTCACCCATCACTCCTCGAAGAGTCTGTCGTGTGGCACACCCGCGGCTGACAGGGGCGGATCCTCACGCGCACGATGCACCAACTTCGGCTTCGAGGACGGCCTCAGAGGAGGCGACGGTTTCCGGGACGCACGCCTTCAACGGTGTCCGGCGTCCGCATCGACCTAGCGAGGCTCGCACGGATGTCAGGCGTAGCCGTCGCGAGAGTCGTGGCGCGCAATCGTCAGTCCACGCTTGATCACGGTGGACCCAGGGTCACCCCGACCCTCGCCGGCATACCGGAGCAAGCGACATAGCGGTCGGCGTTGTCGTCCACACGCACGTCAGAGTGACCTACTCCCCGACGACCAGGCCGGCCATAGCAGTGGAGCGGTCTCGGTAGTTGCGCTCGCCTCGCTTGGGGAGCGTCGAAGCCGATCCCGCGCATCGTTTCGCCGTTGCCGCGCTCGATGGTGTCGTCGTCGACGCTGGGGGGGAGACGCAGGGCGGCCAACACGCCGGGGCTGCGCAAGAGCGCATCGTTGCCCCACCTAGAGCTCAATGCTACGATTCATATGCATAGTTTGGTTTCCTGGGTGAACGTCCGGCACACCGAACTCGATGCGATCGTCGTCGGCGCGGGGAACCGCGAGGCCTACGACCCGGCGGCCGCCGACGATCGTGCCGGTCCACCCTCAGCTGATCCAGGAGAGACTGATGGCCAGCACCACCGACGGTTCCCCGC
>CAZKJJ010000629.1:0-1687 GCA_964553055.1 uncultured Acidimicrobiia bacterium | reverse complement strand
GTGTTGCTGTCGCTCGTTGCCGAGCACGACACTCCGTACGGCTGGTACGTCCAGTCTGAGCGGACCGGTCAAATCCCCACGAAGAAGTCGTGGGGGCGGTTGGACGCGAAGATCACCGGTGAGCGTCTCGGTCGCGGAATTCTTCTTTTGGCCACCTTCAAGCTCGCAGACATCGACGGTCACACCGACGTAGCTGATGTTCCCTGGTTCGTTGAGAGGGCCAACGAGTGCTATCTCGACGACTTGGGTCATGCCCTCCCGGTTCCGACTCCCGATCAGGTCCTCGAGGTCGGCCAGCTGGATGCAGACTAACTCAGCATGATCCTGCGGAGTCCGGGGCAGGCTTCCTGGGCAAGACACTCGTCTCCGGGCCCGGAGCTCCGCACGATATGCACCCAACGTTAGCCATCACTTGAGAGTGTCGTTTGAGAGCCCGACTCGCCGCTTGTTTGGCCATGACCCTTCTCGGGTGCTCAGACGAAGGTCAGATCGACCGATCGGGCGAGACCCCAGCGGACACACTGGCCGTTGCGATCCGTATCGGCAGCGCAAGCGGTCGGGAAGACGCTCTCGCCCCGATCATCGCGCTCGCGGTATCTCCTCAGGGGGATCGAATCTTCCTCCTCGAGAACCAGACGAGGCTCGTTCGGATCTTCGATCGCCGTGGCCACTTCATCGGCACGGCAGGTGGGCCAGGAGGCGGTCCTGGGGAGTTCGGGAATCCGATGGCCATCGGATTCGTCGGCGACACTCTTTGGGTAGCCGACGTCCAGACGTACCGGTTCTCCCTCTTCGATGAAGACGGTCGCCTCCTCGGCGACTTTCGACCCACTATCCTCGCCCGACAGCCAGGAGGCCCCGCCCCTCCCCGGCCCACCTCCCTCCTGCTCGACGGCACTCTCATCGGACAACCGTCCGCCATGACCGATGAGCTGCTCGACGGCGAAGTTGAGAAGGTCCCGATCCTCCGACTGGATCGCACAGGATCGGTCCTCGACACGCTCGCCTGGCGCTCCATCGAGAACGCGCTGCTTCGTGTGCGGAGTCCTGATCCCGACCGTTTTGGAGCTTCCTATAGCTCGCAGCCCTTCGCTCCGCAAATGCCCGTTTTGGTCTCTGGCTTCGACTCCACCGTCGCCCAAGTCTCCTTGGATGAGAACGGACGGGCAGTACTGACCGCGACCTCCTACGACGGGAGCCTCCGATTCCGAACGGATATCGGCTGGGGCGGCATGCCTCTTGACGCGAAGAGGGTGGATGAGGAGGTCGAGCGATTACTGGATGTCTTCGCCCGTTCCCCATCCTTCCCAGGCGTCTCCCGATCCACACTCCGGGATTGGACCATGGACGCTCTGTATGTACCCGAGCAGCTGCCCCCTGTTGGCGGGATGATCCGCTCAGTTGAGGGGAACTTCTGGCTCTTGAAGAACGATCCTGCCGGTGAGTCTCCGTCCACCTGGCGCGTCCTCGACCCCGACGGCCAGTGGCTGCGCGACGTCGTGATCCCCGCCGGCATCAACCTCAGGGCAGTACACAGTTCGGACGCGTGGGGTGTGGGGCAGGATGCGCTCGACGTACCCTTCGTCGTGCGAATGGACCTGCCGCCGAGTGATGGCTAACTCAGCATGATCATGCGGAGTCCGGGGCCGGCTTCTCGTGCAAGACACTGGTCTCCAGGCCCGGAGCT
>CAZKJJ010000628.1:0-1690 GCA_964553055.1 uncultured Acidimicrobiia bacterium | reverse complement strand
GAACTCGGCGTCCCGCTCCGTCATGGCGATCCCTTCGCAATGGTCCTCACCGCACAAGAGTGACGAAGCGGGCCCGAAGGTTGCCTGATCTCCACGCCTTTCAGAAGATTTGTTCGCCCAGGTGCTTTGATCTCGTCGGCAGATCCTCCGACTGATTGGAGTCACTGGTGGCGAGCGACGACGCCGAGCGCAGCGAGATCCAGATGCACGCGACGGCCCCCGACGGCCAGCACTACAGCATCGGCTCCTTCACCGGTGAGGGCGTCGCCGGACCGGCCTTCTTGGGAGTCGAGACCGATGCCCCGCGATGGGCGCACTCGCTCGTGAGCCTCGTGAACCGCGGCCTTGGCGTCCTCCCACGGAGACCGACGAAGGAGCCGCTCACCGTCTGTACGTGTTCGATGGCCAAGGTCGGCAGGTGTGCATGATCTGGACGGACCGCGGAGACGCCGAGAGGAAAGCCCGCGAGGTCATCGGTGAGATCCGGGCCGGGTCGTTCGACCCGGGCGCCTACGAGAACTGAAACGGCTCGACCGTCAGCGTCCCAGCACCGGTCGCTGATGCCGTCCAGAACGTCTCCTCTGCCAGGGTCTTCCACCGACCACGCAGCAGGTCGACATCGCCGGTGAAGACGGCTTGAGCCTGCCGGTCGATCCACTCGTCGCGCCGGCTGCGCCTTGGTCTGCGACATCTCCGTGAGCTTGGTCGTTACTCGGGAGGCCAGGGCTGAGCCAGCAGCGCTTCTGCCTCCGCCACGATCTTTCGTGCGTACTCCTGGCGCGCGACACCCCAGTCGGCGCGCCAGTCCTCCCACTCACTCACCCAGCCCACGAGCGGCTGCAGGCTGCCTGGGTAGCCGAGTTCGATCCAGCCTTCGGACCAGATCATCCGTCCACCGACCTCCGGCCGAAGGCGCCCCTCGACGATCTCCCGACACCACCAGCGGACAAGCTGCCATCGGCCTTCCGCGGCATCCGGCGGTGCGAGGGCGAGCTCCTCGACGACCGCCCGGAACAGTTCCTGAGCCTCGGGCTCCTCAACCCGGTTGAGCCCGGCCAGGCTGGACAGTGATGGCGAATCGACCCCATGAGCCAGGGCGCGGAGTGCGGCCTCGATCAGCAGGTCCGCCCTGACGACGCCGTCGAGGCGTTGACGGACTGCGAGCATCTTGAGCTCCTCGACCCTGTCCACGGCCGGAGTCTCCCATCCGAGGGGGCGGAGGTCCCCTCCTTGGCAACAACGTGGGTGCGCGGAGTGCGGTCATGAGCGGAAGCTTCGCGGAGCCGTTCACTGTTGGCCGCGACCCTCAGGTCAACAGCTTCCAGTTCCCCTCTGACACGACCTCGACGGTGCCGTTGACCACCTTGATGGCCGTCTGGTCGTCGATGGCGTAGGCGGGCCCGGAGATGTTGGCCGCCCACTGCTCCGCCTCGGCCATGGAGTTCCCCGGCGTGCCGTCCTGGGCCAGGTGGGGACAGATCGAGAAGTCGACGATGCCCAGCGTGGTGTCGTCACCGTTCGGTGGTCTCCACTGGATGAAGTCCTCGCCGACCTCGGGGGTCATCACCATGCTGCCGGCGCTCAGTCCGACCCACACCGTTTCGCTCAGTGTCGGAAGCAGGTCCGCGAGTCCGCACTGCCGCATCCAGTGGCACAGGTAGAGGACGTCGCCGCCCGCGACGAGCAGGAC
>CAZKJJ010000627.1:0-1696 GCA_964553055.1 uncultured Acidimicrobiia bacterium | reverse complement strand
AACCATCTTGATGGAGACTTCGCCCAGGCTCGACTTGAGGGAGTGCGTCCGATTGGACCGCTTGCTGCTTTTCGGTTCCGTCCATCGCTCTCCCCCCTAAATCTCGTGACGGACTCGGGGATCCAACCAACTGTAAATGAGATCAACGGCTAGATTGAACGCGGTGATGAGACCGGAATACAACACCGCAGAGCCGAGGACGACTGAGTAGTCACGATTGATGGCCCCTTTGACGAACCATTGACCCATTCCGGGGATCCCGAAGAGGGTCTCCACCACGAAAGAACCGGTCAAGATCCCGGCCGCGGCGGGGCCCAGGAAGCTCACCACAGGAAGCAAAATACCGCCGAGCGCGTGCTTGAAAACGACCGTCCTCTCAGGAAGGCCTTTGGCCCGTGCGGTACGGATGAAGTCTTGATGCATCACGTCGAGGGTTGCGTTGCGCGCGAGACGCGCAATATAGGCCGCGTAGGGCAGCGCCAAAGTAACAGCTGGCATCACTAGATGTCCCGGACTTCCCCACCCCGCCACTGGCAAGATCCGGAGCTTCAGAGAAAGGAGCATCATGAGCCCGGCTCCAATCACGAAGTTCGGCAGGGAAATCCCAGCCATCGCGACGGTCATGCTCGCGTGGTCGGACAAGGAATTCGGCCTGAGGCCAGCCCGAATCCCAAGAAACAAGCCAAGACCCAAAGCCAGCGCTAGAGCAGTCAAACCGAGGCTGATACTCACCGGCAAAGCAGGGGCGATGAGATCCTCCACCATGCGTCCCTTTACTTTGATCGACGGACCAAGAGTCCCGTCGATCACGAGCCGTCGCATGTAGATCTGAAAGAACTCGAGGGCCGACTCGGGGACTCCGTACTGCTGACGCAGCGCTTCCTGAACTTGCGCGCTCTGAGCTCGCTCTTGGGCGAAGGGGTTGCCCGGCGCGCTGTACATGAGCAACGTCGTCACGAACACGAGGAGAATCAATGAGGGTACGATGAACGTGATCCGCCGAAGAACCGAAAGGCCCGCGAAGCGATATCCGGCAAACGCGATCAGCCCAGCGAACGAAATCGCGCCCGGCCAGTCGAAGCGAAGGCGCAAGAGCAAGAGGCTCAGAAGAAACAGGCAGAGCGGGCCCATCACCTTCACGGACTTGGGAGAAAGCCACGCGGTCGATGCAACGACCCCGAGACCAAGCAACAGCGAAGCGCCCGTCTTCACACCAAGAGTTGCTATGAAAGCCAACGCGAGCAATCCGCAGAGCAACCCAGCCAAACGTGCCGGGGTCATCGGGGCACGTCCTTCCGCCAGCTATCATTGCTCGGAGTGGCAAGGGCGAGATCGCGGAGTGGATGCAGATCCTGGAGATTCGGGGCGGAGTCTCCGCTTGGGAGCTCGAGCGTCGAATAGAATCCGCTGATCCGGGGAGAGATCAGGCCGCTCACGACATAGAAATAGACGGGACAAATCGGAAACTCTTCGGCGACCAGGATCTCTTCGGCTCGACTCAGGAGAGAAAGGCGCAGCCGGGCTTTCTTTTCAGCGAGGAGCACCGGGGATTCGATACGCGTCAGCTCTTCCAGAGCTTGGGAGAGGCCGGTCGGGTTACCCATCAACGTGAGTAGTTGCGCCGGCGCATTGATGAAGCCTTCGATATTCGCCGCCGCGGCAATGAGCACGTCATAGGTTGGGTTCGAGAAGCCGG
>CAZKJJ010000626.1:0-1708 GCA_964553055.1 uncultured Acidimicrobiia bacterium | reverse complement strand
CCTGCCGGCAATCCGCACCCGGCCTGACGAAGGTTCGAGGATCCCGGCCAGAATGCGCAGGAGGGTGGTTTTGCCCGAGCCATTCGGCCCGATCAGGGCATGAATATCACCTCGCTGGAGCTCCAGGGTGATGTCCGAGAACACTTGCTTGGGACCGAAACGCCTTCCCACGGACTCGGCGAATACGACCCCCCTGTCATCGCTGTCAAGAACCACTCTGGGCGCGAGACTACTAGACACGATCCCGTGTCACCGTTGTAAACAAAATAGGGCCTTCCTACTTGACATCACTCTGAGCGCGGGACTACTCTCCGAATTAGAGAACTACCTAAAGTAAGGGTAGGCGGGAAGGGAGCCAGAGTGTTCTACGAGAGACCTGAGATAACGGACCTGGGGTCCATCACGGACCACACGTTCACGAGTCCCGGCGATGATTCCAAAGGGGCGCTGGATTGTCAGTTCTGCGACCCGCATGGGGAACTCTCGCACAGCAACGTGACGCCTCCGGGGCAGGGCTTCTAGCTCGTCCCCAGACGTCCGTCTTCGCATAAGCGGAGCTTAGCCAGAACAGGGGAACGGTTAGTCTCGCTGGATGTGAGCGCGCGCGGCAATAACGGGCGACCGCGAGTCTTGGCCGCCATAGCCGCCAGCCACGGCGCCCTCGAGTCCGATCACCTCGTGGAGCGGGCCTTGGAGCCCGTTGCACGATCCGCCTCCTCCATCCGGACCATCCGATGCGGCTCGACCGTATTGGGGCTTTCGGATGCAACGGGGGGCGGCGATCTCGCCGCGACCGACGGCTGGGCCGCTGTCACCACCGGGACCTGGGACAACAGAGATGAGTTGGGCACCTCTTTGGGGAGCCCAGGAGAGGGCTCTGCCAGCCTTCTCCTGAAGGCCTGCCAGAGGTGGGGACCACAGTCAACTCCGGGGCATCTGCGAGGAACTTTCGCCGCAGTAGTGACCGACGGGTCACGGCTTTGGTGTTTCCGGGACCACATTGGTTTCGAGACGTTGTTCCATACTGAACATCCTGGCCCGCTCCTGGTGGCCAGTGCGGCCAAGCAGCTTCTCAATGCATGTCCGATGCCCTGGGAGCCAAACATGGATTTCATCGAAGGCATGTTCTTCGGTGACCTCGACGACGATACGCTTTGCGCGTATCGCGGGATCCGAAGGCTTCCGAAGCGGAGTCTCCTCGAGGAGGACGGGGGAAGACGCAACGTAATCCGTTACTGGCAGCCGGAGCGCGTGCTGGAGACGGGACCCGATTCCCTGGACGAGATCCGTGATCGATTCCATCACCTCATGGGCCAGGCCGTGGCCAGGTCACTGACCGGCCACGATCTGGTGTCACTGAGCGGAGGCATCGACTCTCCTGCCATTGCCGCGTACGCCGCTCCCCTTCATCAGACGATCAATGGGGAACCTCTCACGGCCTATACGCATGT
Organism: uncultured Acidimicrobiia bacterium; assembly: GCA_964553055.1. Taxonomy (GTDB): domain Bacteria; phylum Actinomycetota; class Acidimicrobiia; order Spongiisociales; family CAZKJJ01; genus CAZKJJ01. The sequence continues at coordinate 257 of CAZKJJ010000626.1, read as the reverse complement.
CTACCCGGAGCACCCGACTGTGGACGAGCTGCGGTACGTCGAGATGATGACCAACCGCCTGGGCATTCCGCTCAACACATACGTCCGACGACCTCCCAAACTCGATCAGCTGGCGCTATGGATCGAGCAGTTTGATGACCCCTGGCCAGGATGGGACCCGTCCGGCGCTGAGGAGCAGCTCGAAGTAGCACGACGCCTCGGCTTTACCAATGTCCTGACTGGTGAACTGGCAGAGTTCGTTGTCGACCAACCTGATC
>CAZKJJ010000625.1:0-1708 GCA_964553055.1 uncultured Acidimicrobiia bacterium | reverse complement strand
GTATAGGTCGTGGTCGTGCCCGGCGGTGTCACGAAACTCCCGAGGCTGGCCTTCGCCCAGATAGATGGAGAACATCGAAGGGTGACCGGTCACCGTGGAGATGACCCCCTTGTCGGCCAGGATGCGTGCCAGGCCCTCCATGAGGGATCTACCGGTCTTCTCCACCCGCGCCAGAGGCTCTCCGGTCAGCAACTGGGTGACCGTGGCTTTGGCGGCGGCGGCGGCGACACCATTGCCGGAGTAGGTGCCCGCCTGGGATATCCCCCCCTGGCGCCAGCCCTCGACCAGCTCGCCCCTGGTGGCGATGGCCGCGACCGGGAAGCCGTTGCCGAGGGCCTTGGCATAAGTGCCGACATCGGGGATCACCCCGAAGTACTCCTGGGCGCCGCCGGGTGCGATCCGGAACCCGGTCTTCACTTCGTCGAAGATCAGAACTGACCCGTGCTGGTCACAGAGATCGCGCAGTCCCGCCAGGAATCCGTCGATGGGCATGAAACCGAAGGCGTTGCCCAGCATCGGCTCCACGATGACTGCCGCGATCCGATTGCCCTCGTCCTTGAACACACGTTGCGCCAGCCCCAGATCGTTGAAGGGAAGGGTGCGGATATAGGTCCGGATCGAGTCGGGGATTCCCGAGCTCGATTGCCAGGGAACCGGTCGATATCTGGAGCCGAGACGATCGGGTGGGGCCCCGGCCGTGGAGAACATGACGTAGTCGTGGACGCCGTGATACTGACCCTCGAACTTGACCACGACGTCGCGCCCGGTGAACCCACGGGCGAGTCTGATGGCGTGCATCGTTGCCTCGGTCCCGGTGTTGGTGAAGCGCATACCGTCGGCCCAGCTCAGAGCCTCCATCACTGTCTCAGCGGCTTCGATCTCGATGCGTTGGGTCATGGCGTAGGTGGTCCCGGAGGCCGAGGCCTCGGTAACCGCGGCAACCACCGACGGGTCTGCGTGGCCGAGGATGATGGGACCGAACCCGCATTGGAAGTCGATGTACCGGTTGCCGTCCATGTCGTAGACGTGGCCTCCCTCGCCATGGTCGATGACCAGCGTGTCATCGTCTCCCCAGTATCGAAACTGACTTGACACACCATTGATCAGCCTCCCCGAGGCGCGCCGGAACCACTCCGCGGTCCTGTCACCCTGCAGACCCATTCGCCTCCTCATTTGCTGCGGATCGCCAACACTACAACCCCCACATCAGCGGACCGGGTGTACCAGAGCGCATGCGGCCCTAATTGGCGCGAGTTGGGTAACTTCGCCCGGTATGGCCCAAGATCTGAAGCTCTTCATCGCCGGGGAGTGGACCGAGGGGACCGGTGAGGATCACTACGAGGTCAGCTCCCCAGTCACCGGCGAACACATCTACAACCTTCCCAAGGCATCTCTGGCCGACATCGATCGCGCCGTGGAAGCGGCGCGCCGGGCAACGGACGAGATGCGCCACTGGACCGCCTTCGAGAGGGCGGAGCTCTGTCTGCGCATATACGACATGTGGCAGGACCGGATAGAGGAGGTGGCTCGCATCCTCACCCTGGAGCAGGGCAAGCCTTATGCCGCCGAATCGGTGGACGACATCGAGGAGTCGGGCGACTACTTCCAGATCGCCGCCGAAGACGCCAAGCGCCTCTCCGGTGAGTTCATCCCCACCACCGAGCGCAACCGAAGAATGTTCACCGTCCACCGCCCGGTGGGAGTGTGG
>CAZKJJ010000624.1:0-1710 GCA_964553055.1 uncultured Acidimicrobiia bacterium | reverse complement strand
GTCGCCAAGTGGGTCGTTGGAGATCCCCGCGAGATGGACGACTGCTTCGAACCCCCGAAGGGCCTCCTCGTCGAGGTCCCGAACGTCGCGGGGTAGGCCGGTGGCTTCGCCCGCATCAGTACCGAAGTCGCAACCTGCATAGAGGTAGGCGTCGACGCCCAGAACGTCGTGTCCTGCTTCTCGGAGGTGGGGCAGCGCCACCGATCCGAGGTAGCCGTGGTGTCCTGTGAGGAGGACCTTCATCTGGCTACCAGAGCCGCCAGGGAGGGTCCCCGTTCGCCCAGAGATCTTCGAGGTAGACCTTGTCCCGCAGCGTGTCGAGACACTGCCAGAAATCGGTGTGGCGGTAGGCCATGAGTTGCCCGTCGCGTGCCAGGCCTTCCATGGGCTCACGCTCCCAGGCGGTGGCGTCGCCTGCTATGTAGTCCAAGACGCCTGGCTCCAGGACGAAGTATCCGGCGTTGATCCAGCCTCCTTCGAGCCGCGGCTTCTCCGCGAACCGAACGACCTGGTCGCCCTCCATGTCGATTCGCCCGAAGCGAGCGGGGGCATGCACGGCCACGACGGTTGCCAGCCGACCGTGGGACTGATGGAAGGCGAGGAGCTCCTGGAGGTCGATGTTCGACACGCCGTCACCCCAGGACAGGAAGAACGTTTCCTCTCCCAAGAGATCGGCGAGTCGCTTGACCCTCCCACCCGTCAGTGTGTCCTGTCCGGTGTCGATGAGATGCACCGTCCACGTCTCCGCTTGAGAGCCATGGGCTTTCACCAGCCCGGTTCCCAGGTCGACGGTGAGGTCACCGCTCACATACGGATAGTTCACGAAGAACTGCTTGATGACCTGGCCCTTGTACCCGAGGGCGACAATGAACTCGTCGAACCCGTACACCGAGTAGTGCTTCATGATGTGCCACAGGATGGGCGCCCCGCCGATCTCCACCATCGGCTTGGGCCGGAACTCGGTCTCTTCGGCGAGTCTGCTCCCGACTCCACCGGCCAGAATGACGACCTTCATCCCCCAACTCCCGAGCCCTAGGTGAGCCTAGCCTAGGGGACGCTCACCGTAGCCGTGGACCACCCACAGTGAGAACCGCTTGGGCCATGCGAACACCGATACAGGCGCCGGGGCGCGCTCAGGAGGAGGTGGGATTCGTCCTGGCTCGGTGGGACCCGCCCCGGTCAGCCCGCTGGAGGCCGAGGATGTCACTGAGCGAACCCTGCGCCTTGGTCATCTCACCTCGTAGCGGCCCCCGGTTGTAGATGTAGCCGAGGACGGGCGTACCCACCAACTGGAGCTGGCGGGCCACCTCCTCGGTGTCGGAGATGCGACTTCGGTGATCGACGACCACCACGACGCCTCTGGCCACCGCGGCGAGGCTGGTCGTGTAGGCCACGTGGAGGAGCGGCGGCGTGTCCACGATCACCAAGTCATACTCAGCGGCCGCTTCCTCGAACAGGCGGGCGACGCCAGGGGACCGAACGACCTCGACAGCGGGAGCGGCACGCCTGCCACGGCTCACGAGATGCACAGTGCCTTCCAAGTCGACATGCTGGACGGCCCTGTCGATAGGCCACGCCTCCTCGACCAACTCCGTGAAACCTGACACCTTGGGGCTGCCACCCAACAGCCCGGTCACATCCTGCGCGCCGAAGTCGGCGTCGATGACAAGCACCCGATTGCCCTCGCGGGACGCTGCCAGAGCGGTGTTG
>CAZKJJ010000623.1:0-1715 GCA_964553055.1 uncultured Acidimicrobiia bacterium | reverse complement strand
ACAACAAGAGCCTGGGCCGATTCCGTCTCACCGGCCTCCCCCCTGCGCCGATGGGCATCCCGCAGATCGAGGTCACGTTCGACATCGATGCCAACGGGATCGTCGCGGTGTCAGCCAAGGACATGGGGACAGGCAAGGAGCAGGCCATGACCATCACCGGAGGGACCGCCCTGGCCCAGGACGAGATCGACAGGATGATCAACGATGCCGAGAAGTACGCCGCCGAGGATCGGAAGAGGCGCGAGGACGCAGAGACCAGGAACCAGGGCGACCAGATCGTTCATCAGACGGACAAGCTCCTGAAGGAGCACGGCGACAAGCTGACAGACGATGAGCGTGGCGCCATCCAGGAAGCACGAGACGACCTCGAGAAGGCGGTTGAAGACGAAGAGACCACGGCGGAGACCATTCGGTCGAGTATCGAGGCCGTGATGGAGGCTTCCCAAGCCGTGGCCGAGAAGCTGTACGCGCAGCCCGAGGGCGGTGCAGTGGTGGAGGGCGAGCCGATCGAAGACGACGAGGACATCGTCGAGGCCGAGATCATCGACGAAGGCGATGAGGGCTGAAGCCCTCGAGAGGCGAGCAGCTCGTGACCGATGACCAGGCGACGCACGACGACGAGGTCGTGATCGCCGAGATCGTCGAGGGCGGCGAGCCGATCGACCCCCATGCTCTGGGCATCGAGCTGCCTTCTGAGCCCGACGAGGCTCAGCAGCTCCTGCTGGCTGAGCTGGCCGAAGCCCGCGCCGAGGCCACTGCGTACCTCGACGACCTGAGGCGCCTGGCCGCGGACTCTGAGAACTTCCGCAAGCGCATGCTCAGAGATCACGCCGCCAACATCGAACGAGCCTCTGAACGGTTGGTCATCAGCCTGCTTCCGACTCTCGACAGCTTCGACGCAGCCCTCGAGATCGTGCCTGAGAGTCCTGTCGAGGAGCAGATGCTTCAAGGACTGCGGAGAACCCACACGCAGCTCATCGAGACCCTCTCCAAGGAGGGCTTGGAGATCATCCCAACGGTCGACGAGCCCTTCGATCCCTCCATCCATGAGGCCGCGACCGCGCCCTCCCAGGGAGAAGGGTCGCTCGTGGTGAAGGCAGAGCTGCGTCGCGGCTATCTACTGAAGGACAGAGTGGTCAGGGCTGCGCTCGTGGCAGTCGACTTCGCCGACCGATGAACAGAGACTGGGTCGACAAGGACTTCTACGAGATCCTCGGGGTCTCCAGTGATGCCGATCCAAAGGAGATCAAGAGCGCCTATCGCAAGCTCGCGCAGCAGCACCACCCCGATGCCAACGCAGGAGACAAGACATCCGAGGAGAAGTTCAAGGAGATCTCGGAGGCATACACCACCCTCTCGGACCCGGAGAAGCGCAAGGAGTACGACGAGTTTCGAAGGCTCGTCGACTCGGGCGCGTTCCGAGCGGGTGCGGGCGGCTTCGGAGCCGGGCCTTTCGGTGGCCAGCGGGTCTCCGTCGAGGACCTGGGCGACCTGCTCGGCGGCTTCGGCATCGGGGACTTCTTCGGAGGTGGCAGGCGTGGGGCGGCAGGCCCCCAGAGGGGCGCCGATCTCAGCGCCGACGTCACCCTTGCCTTCGAAGATGCCGTCAGGGGGGTCACGACGGCAGTATCGGTCAGGGGCGAGGCCACGTGCCACCACTGCCGCGGGACAGGAGGAGAGCCGGGGACGTCGGTGCGTGTGTGCCCCACCTGCGG
>CAZKJJ010000622.1:0-1718 GCA_964553055.1 uncultured Acidimicrobiia bacterium | reverse complement strand
CCTGACCGTCCACAACCTCGCCTACCAGGGGGTCAGCGCAGGCAGCTGGCTGGAGCGCCTACCCAGACATGCTCAGGCCTACGAGTGGTATCGAGGCATCAACCCGCTCGGGGGCGCCATCGCCGTCTCAGACCGGATCGTGGCAGTCAGCCCGACCTACGGGTCGGAGATGACAACACCCGAAGGTTGGTTCGGTCTCGACGAGGCTCTCAGCGCCAGAGGGACCAGGCTGTCGGGGATCCTCAACGGCCTGGACACTCGAGTTTGGGATCCGGCGACCGATCCCCACCTTCGCTATCACTTCTCGGTCGAGCATCCGGAAGTCAGACACCGCGCCTCGGGGCAGCTCGCTTCCTCGCTCGGCTGGGGGCCCGAGCGGGGACCCATCGTCGGGATGGTCACCAGGCTCGCTCACCAGAAGGGCGTCGATCTCGCTCTCGAAGCCTTCAGGAGGGCAGGCATCGGCGCAGGCCGGATGGTCCTGCTGGGTGCCGGGGACCGCCAACTCGCAGACAGGGCCAGACGGCTCGCCAGATCCGCAGCCGACCGGTTCGCATTCGTGGCGGGATACCACGAGGGATTGGCGCGTCAGATCTTCGCGGGGTCTGATCTCTACCTGATGCCGAGCAGGTTCGAGCCGTGCGGTCTCGCCCAGATGCAGGCCATGCGCTACGGGTCGATCCCAGTGGTGACGGACGTCGGGGGATTGCACGACACCGTCATCGACGCAGACGCCGACCCGTCCCGGGGCACCGGATTCGTCGCGGCAGAGCCGACAGCGGACGATGTCACAGATGCGCTCAGCCGCGCCATCCACGCCTGGCGCAACACCCGCAGGCGAGGAGCGATACGCCGCAGGGCCATGGCGGCGGACTGGTCGTGGGGGAAGGCAGCCGCCATGTACCACGCCCTCTACGAGGAAGTCGTCACGAAGGCTCGGTGATCTCATCCCCTTTGCCGATCGCGACGAGCCCCGAGTCGGTCACGTGGAACCGCTCTCGATCCCTCGCTTTGTCCACGCCGATCTCGCCACGCTCGGGCACGAGCACGTTCTTGTCGATGATCGCCCGCCTCACGGCGGCTCCCGGTCCCACCACCACGTCGTCGAGCAGGATGGACTCCTCGACCGTGGCGCCTGCTGCGATGTGCACGCCGGGTGACAGGACCGAGCGTCGCACGAACGCTCCCGAAACGATCACGCCGTTGGAGAGGATCGCCCCGGAGATCTCGCCCGGCTTTCCCCCCTCGGCGACGATCTTGGCAGGAGGGGCGGTCCTCCCTGCGGTGAACACCGGCCACTCGTCGTTGTAGAGATTGAAGATCGGCTCGGGGTCGACCAGGTCCATGTGAGCGTCGAAGTACGAATCGAGCGTGCCGACATCACGCCAGTAGCCGCGGTCGCGTCCGAGTGAGCCAGGCACCCTGTTGTCAGCGAAGTCGTACACGTGTGCGATCCCCGCCGCGACGGCAGCCGGTATGAGGTCCCCGCCGATGTCATGCCTGGATGCTGTGTTCCCCGAGTCCTCACGGACCAGGTCGACGAGCGTCTTCGTGTCGAACACGTAGTTGCCCATCGACGCCAGCACCGAGTCCGGGGCGTCTGGCAGGGGCTCGGGGTTGGGCGGCTTCTCCAGGAAGGACGTGATCCTGCCGCCTGCACCATGTTCGATCACTCCGAGCTGGGGCGCCTCCCCGATCGGCCTACGGATACCTGCCAC
>CAZKJJ010000621.1:0-1720 GCA_964553055.1 uncultured Acidimicrobiia bacterium | reverse complement strand
GAGATCCAGGAGTTCTTGACTGGCCACCGGGTCTCGGAGACACCCGATCGAGTGCTCGCAACGGTCCTATTCACCGACGTCGTCAGGTCCACCGACACCGCCGCCTCAGTAGGCGATCAACGCTGGCGGCAGATCCTCGAAGCACACAACGACGTGGTGCGTTCTGAACTCGTCCGGTTCAGAGGAAAAGAGGTGAACACCACCGGAGACGGGTTCCTGGCCACCTTCGACGGTCCAGCCCGTGCCATCCAGTGCGCACACGCAATCGGACGAAGGGCAGGCGATCTCGGCATCGAAATACGCGCCGGAGTTCACACCGGTGAAGTTGAACGGATCGGCCAAGACATTGCCGGCATCACAGTGCACATCGCATCCAGTATCGCAGCTCTCGCAGCCGGCGGTGAAGTATTGGTCTCCAGCACCGTCAGAGACCTGGTGGCCGGTTCCGGACTTCAATTCGAAGATCGTGGCAAACGCTCCCTGCGAGGAATCCCAGGAGAATGGGAGATACTCGCCGCCCAGTGAGCCAACACGTCGGACGCGCGATCAACGCAGACCCCACATACCCAGCGATGAGCGCTCACCCCAGGGAATCAGGTTGCGTGGTCCTCGAATGGACTGTGCCCGTTGACGGATAGGGGCGCCGGCCAGGAGCACGTCAAACCCACGTCAAACATGCCAGAGGCGTCGAGCCAGAACCGCGCATCTCCCCGACTCTCCGGTCTCAGCCCACGTTGAACACGACCTCGTTCAGCGTCTGATTTCCGCTGGTCTCGATGGCCAGCACCTCAACCTTGTATTCACCGTCGAGGGCGAGGAAGTCGTTTGGCACCGCCATCTTGGTCACGTCGGCGGGGACGGTCGCCGAGAACTCGAGTCTTTCGTCCTGCTCGTTGATGACGAGCACCTGGTACCGGGCGATGTCGATCCCTGCCGGCTCAGTGACCGGTTTCCACTCCACGACAAGGCCATCGGCCGGCAGGACGTCATCCTCCTCAGGAGACATGATCTCCGGACCCTCTGGGAAGGCGTGGGTGAGGGTGAAGGTGCTCCTGATGGCGGTTCCCTCGATGGTTTCACCCTCGAACACATACTCTCCCTCAGGGAAGAGCTGTTTGAACTCGTCAAGCGGGAACTCGTCAAACGGCGGCTCGCTCGACTCAGAGAACAGTTCGGTGAGCCCGTAGTCCTCGAGAACCCCGTGATTGGTGACGTCGAGTAGAACGGAACCGTCGGGTCCGGTGAGGCTCACCGTCTTCCATGCGTCGTGATCAAGGTCGAGTTGGAGACCGGCGTCCCCGTCGGTGGCATTGATCTCGACGCGGAGGAGCGCCCTCGCGAACTCGGCCGCTTCGCTGCCGGCATCGGCTCCGGAGGACACCGGCTCCGAGGGGGAGGTCGTCGACGAAGTGGGGACCAGCTGCGATGCAACAGTGGTCGATGAAGTGTCGGCGCTGCAGGCGGCAAGCAACACGACCAACGCCAGGGCGGATGATGTGAACTTCATAGGTTCTCCTTTCCCACGCATCGTATGGAGGCCACCTGAACTCAGGCTGACGCCAGGCATTCGTGACCCTCAGTCCAGACCTGGACCCCAGAGGGCGACGAGCAGTCCCCCCGTCCCTCGCCCCAAATCAGAGGTGCAGTGGTAGCGAATTTGTCGGCTTCATCGGCGGCGTTCTGGGCGGCTGCGCCGACCGGTTCGCGGCCCGGACCGAGA
>CAZKJJ010000620.1:0-1721 GCA_964553055.1 uncultured Acidimicrobiia bacterium | reverse complement strand
AGAGGTACCTGAGCAGCTCGACGACTTCGAGCGGCCTGAGGTCGTACCAGTCACGACCCGAGGCCAGGCCGACCAGGACCCGCACGGAGGTGCCAGGAACCCTCTGCATCGAGTCCTCGACGTCCCCATCGCCGTGCTGAAACGAGTCGAGCATGGCGCGGAGGCCAGGGCTGACCGGGAGTCCCAGCCGCTGAGCCAGAGACGGACTCTGATCGTCTGCGTCGACGAGCATGCAGGATGCTGAACGTGCCAGCGACACCGCCAGGGCGATGCTGACTTCCGTGGCGCCGACCCCGCCCGCCGCGCCTGACACGACCACCAGGTGGCCCCTGTCGCCCTCCTGCTCAGAAGCGGCGACCTCGGGCGAAGCCGCGACGGGAGAGCGCCCGATCGCCAACGCCCGCACCGCGATCAGGAACTCATCTGGGCTGGCGTCCGCAGCGATCACGTCGTCGACGCCGAGATCGACGAGCCGCTGGGATCCCTCGGTGGCTTCACCTGGATCGAACACGCCGAGGACGAGCCTCCCCGTGGCCCGAATGCGGTCGATCAGCCTCTTGGTCAGCAGCGAGCTGATGTCGTCGATGATCAGGACGTCGTAGCTCTCTGCGACGGCGTCCTCGGCTGACATGAGCCTGGTCCTGACCCTGGCTCCTCCGTGGTCTGCGATGAACTGGTCGAGCATGTGGCCCCACGGACGTGAGGAGACAGCGAGGGCGACCTCAGCCTCCATCTTCCACTCCGAGCGGGGCAGCGCCCGTCGAGAGAACGACCTGGACGGTCGAGCCGTCGAGCGCCTCGGCGAGCCCCAGCACCTCGTCACCCTCGATTGCAACGGTCACGAAGAAGTCCCGCACGGCCCCGAGTGGGCCACCTCCGATCCCTGCCACGGCCAGCACTTCTGCGTCGGTGAGGACGAACCTCGCCTCCCCTTCCCGAACCGCCACGATGTCGACCCTGTCACCTGCTCTGATGGCGCCTCCCGCGGCGTGCTCGGGGTCGATGGGAATGCTCATCGCCCGCAGCCGGTCAGGGCCTGCGGGCTCGACGAGGTCGCCTGTCGTCACCAGCTCGCCTGTCTGCAGGCTCCGCGCCGCGACGCCCTGGAGGTCCGAAAGGCGCTGCTCTGTGAGCAGCTGGCCGAGGACGGCAGGCTCGGCAGCCACCCGCACGAGCGCCAGATCGGAAGGGGTGATCGGTGCTCCTGCGGGGAGATCGTGGGCCGCGACCGCTACCGGTACCCGGGTGTCGACTGACCGCAACAAGGCGAGATTGGCGACGACGGCCAAGACCCCCGCCACGATCATGATGAGATGGCCTGCCGACAGGCGGGCCAGACGTCGCCGGGAGCCCAGGCGCGGCTCGACGGCAGGACGCTCCGCGACCTCCCCGGAGATCATGTCCTGGCCCCTTCCCTGGTTTGGGGCTGATGCGGGTGCCTACCACCCGCCATGGCATCGTACGATCCCGATAGGGTGGCCGCACCGTGAATCCCTACCGAGTTTCCGCGAACTGAACGAGCCATGGCCGGGGAAGACAGGGACCCGTTCGAGGAGGTCGCGTCGGAGCTGAGGGAGAGCGTCGGCGAGGACTTCCGCAGGGAGGCGGAAGAGGTGGAGCGGCTCACAGAGCTGCAACGCAGGCGGGCCAGGAGTCTGGCCGAAGCAGCCTCCGAGATCATGGCCAGGGGGGACAGGGTGACCGTCGACGTCGCAGGCGTG
>CAZKJJ010000619.1:0-1726 GCA_964553055.1 uncultured Acidimicrobiia bacterium | reverse complement strand
ACGGGTCGTGGCCCCAGAACATGTGGATGGACGGCACGTCTCACTGGTCGGGGACTCAGCTCGACGAGTCGGCACTGCCCGTCCTGCTGGTCGACCTCGCCCACCGCCACGGTGTCCTGTCGGAGGCTGAGCTGACGCAGCTGTGGCCCACCGTACGAAGAGCTGCCGGCTTTCTGCTCCGTTGGGGTCCAGTCACGCCACAGGACCGTTGGGAGGAGAACGCCGGCTACACCCCATTCACGCTGGCGACGACCATCGCAGCTCTGCTGGCAGCCGCAGAGATGGCGGACCGGTTCGAGCCCGAGCTCACCAAGCTGTTCGGGGACACTGCCGACTTCTGGAACGAATCGGTCGAGCGATGGACGTACGCCGTGGGAACCGATCTGGCAGGCGATGTCGGGGTGGAGGGGTACTACGTCCGCATCGCCCCCGCCGATCCTGCCACCGGAGGGTCGAAGCTGGACGGCCCGATCCACATTCGGAACAGGCCAGAAGGGAGCCGACCAGAGCCTGCGTGGAGCATCGTCAGCCCTGATGCGTTGGCCCTCGTCCGGTTCGGACTCCGACCGGCGCAGGACGACAAGGTGCACAACACGGTCGAAGTCATCGACCATCTCACTTCGGTAGAGACACCGTTCGGCACCGGTTACCGGCGCTACAACGGCGACGGATACGGAGAGCACCGCGACGGGGCCCCGTACGACGGGACGGGTGTTGGCAGGTTGTGGCCGCTCCTCAGTGCGGAAAGGGCTCACTACGAGCTGGCTGCCGGGAACCTGGACCGGGCCAGGGCTCTCGCCGCTGCCGTGGCCGCCTTCGCCAACGAAGGCGGCATGCTCCCTGAGCAGGTCTGGGATACCGACCCGATACCCGAGCGCGGGCTGTACCCCGGCAGGCCCACAGGAGCGGCCACTCCTCTGGTATGGGCGCACGGAGAGTATCTCAAGCTCCTGCGGTCGCTCGCCGACCTGTCGGTGTTCGATCTCCCACCCCAGCCGGTGCAGCGCTACCAAGTCGAAGGGGTGGCTCCTCGGGTGGCAGTGTGGCGTCCTGATGCCAGGCTGAGCTTCGTGCAGGCGGGCCGCATCCTTCGGGTGGACCTTCCCGAGCGGGCCACGGTCCGGTGGGCGGCCGGCACGAACCAGGATTCGGCTCCGACCACTGACATCGGTCTCGGGCTGCACTTCGTGGAGATCCCCACCGTCGGCTTGAGGGCAGGCACGGTGATCACCGTCGACGTTCCCTCATCCGCCGAGAGCCACACGGTCACCGTCGTCTGACGGACTGGTAGAACGGCATGGTGAACGTCCTCTTTGCCGTGGCCGAACTGGCGCCCTATATCAAGGTCGGAGGGCTCGGGGACGCTGCAGCAGGACTGGTCGAGGAGCTGAAGGCCAGAGGCGTCGAGATACGTGTGGCGTTGCCCGACTACGGGAATCTCCCACTCAGCGAGCACGCCAGAGAGGAGCTCGCTGTTCCTGACTGGGCGGCTCCAGCAATCGCTCGGCATGGATCGCTCGGACCCTTCGAGCCTGTGAGCCTGATCGAGGTTCCTTCGATCGCCAGACCGCATCCCTACCTCGATCGGAACGGAAGGGGTTGGGAGGACAACGATGCGCGGTTCTTCGCGTTCTCTGCTGCCGTGGCCGCCTTGGCCGAGGTCACGCCAGTCGACCTGATCCACCTCAACGACTGGCACACCGGCATCGTTCCTGCATTCCTCACC
>CAZKJJ010000618.1:1220-1728 GCA_964553055.1 uncultured Acidimicrobiia bacterium | reverse complement strand
GGTGCACAGCGCCCCCTGGCCGGTGAATTTCCTGCAGGGCATCGGCAAGAGCACCGCATTCGAGGCACTGGCCGGGAAGCCATGGTTCTCCGACACCGTCATCAACCTGGAAAGCAAAGACGGCGCGATGGCCCTCCGAGGAAAGTGGATCATCGAGTTCTCTGAGCTCGACTCCTTCCGCGGTCGAGCTGCCACACGAGTGAAGTCGTTCGTCTCGGCCCGGGTCGACCACTACCGACCAAGCTACGCGCGGCGAGCAAGGGACTTTCGGCGGCAAGTGGTCTTCTGCGGGACCACGAACGAGCTCGAATACCTCCTCGACAAGCCGGGAAACCGTCGCTTCTGGCCTGTGAAGTGCGGATCCATCGACGTCGAAGGCATCCGACGGGACCGGGATCAACTTTGGGCCGAGGCCGTTCACCTCTACAAGGCGGGGCACCCGTGGCACCTCGACTCCAGGGAACTTGTGGACATGGCCCAGGAAGAACAGGCGTCCCGGGAGATCGGG
>CAZKJJ010000618.1:295-1210 GCA_964553055.1 uncultured Acidimicrobiia bacterium | reverse complement strand
GGGTCGACGACTCGCTGCAGAAGGGGCGGCTCCACCACGGCATCACGACCGCTGAGGTGCTCACAGGGGCGCTTTCACTTCAGGCCAAGGACATGACGCCCAGTGCGACAACACGCGCTGGCGGGGCTCTGAGGCGCCTTGGCTTCTCTCCTCGGCAGGTCCGACGAGACGACGGAAGCAGGCCACGTCTCTACTTTCCCCGAGGCTGTGACGGGCTGTGACGGAGGCTGTGACTCACGATCCAGCCTATTGTCCCTACTGTCACAACCGTCACAGGTGTCACAACGTATTTATACGTACATGAAGATGGGTGTGTATTTGATATGGCGTAGGGCTATCCCTGCATTGGGGTTGTGACAGGTGCCGAGGCTGTGCTTGGAGCCAAAAACAGCCAAAAAGGTGTCACAACCTCGCCCGCTGGGGCTGTGACGGCCGGCACACCCTCGCTGTGACTGACCCCACAAGTGGCCAGCCTCATGTCGCCACGTGTGCACCGAATACTTCCCCGCCGTGGGGGAGAAAAACCGCGCGAACCCGAGCAACCAAGACCAACCGAAGGCCCCACCCGGGGCCTTTTGCATTCCATCCCCGGGCCCAGCGCCCGAAACAGGAGACCAAAACCCATGGACGACAAACCCCGCCGAATCCTGCCGCTTCCAACGGCCACCGAACGCCTCGACACTGCGAAGATCAGACTGAAGAACGCCCAGCTCCGGCAGGAGAACGCCGCGACCAATGGCACGCTCGCCGCTCGCCCCGGAGCTACCGACGGGTACCAGCCGATCGATCGCTTGGCGCACGACGTCCGAGCGGCTGAGAAGGAGCTCGCTCTCGTCCAGGAGGACTTCGAGCGGGCAACGGAAGCACTCGAGGCGGCAAAGGCCGCGGCCACGACGAGGTATACCGTGGTGGCCG
>CAZKJJ010000618.1:0-285 GCA_964553055.1 uncultured Acidimicrobiia bacterium | reverse complement strand
CGTCGACTGGCTCAAGCCCTGCACGCCCTTCCTCGCGCGACGGTTCGCTGTTCTTGGCCGGGACCTGGCGGAGTTCGTTGGGGACCTCGTGACGAAAGGGATCCTCTACGAGAGCGCGGCGCATCCCGCCGAGATCACCCCGGCAAAGCTCACTGTATTGCGCGCCTTCGCGCTCCCGAACGGTGGAGGCGTCGTCGATACCGGGCGCCGTCTCAGCGAAGTCGAAGTGCCGCCCTCGAAGGTGGCCAGCCTCGTCCGCCGGCGCCTCCTGGCTGTCGACGGTCA
>CAZKJJ010000617.1:0-1736 GCA_964553055.1 uncultured Acidimicrobiia bacterium | reverse complement strand
CGTCCCACTGCTCGTCGGTCAGGTCACTTGGGTAGGACATGAACCGCACGGTGACAATGGCTCCCGCCCGTGCAATAGGGACACACCCAGTCAGACCGGCAAGCGCGCTGGTCACGGTCCTGATGCAATCGACGGAGCAGCCGACGAGCTCGTGCTCACCGTGTCGCGATGACCACTGCCTGGTTCTCGACTTCACGCTCGCCGACGGGTCGGCGCTCCAGTCGCGCAATGACCGTGAACCCTGCCGAGGTCAGTGCGTCAGCCATGAGCTCGGGCGACCGCAGGTAGCGCAGCAGCGAGAGGTCGTGGCCCCTCCTCCGGTAGGCCTCGGAGAGGTCCTGGACCCCATCGCCCGACTGGAACGCGACCAAGATCGACCCGCCGGGACGGAGAACCCGGTGAGCCTCCCGAAGGAGATCCCGAAGGTCCGGTCCGGTGCTGTGGATCGTCGAGTACCACGAGAAGTAGCCATCGAGCGACGCGCTCTCGAAGGGAAGGTCCGCCAGCGTCCCCACCTGGGTCGCGAAGGACGGATGAGCAGCCCGAGCGTGATGGATCATGTCCGGAGAGAGATCCAGACCCTCGACTGCGCAACCAAGGCCGGCCAGGATCGGCAGGAACCTTCCCGCGCCGCAGCCTGCGTCCAGGACTCTCCGCGGACCCTGAAGCGATGCGGCGAAATGGTTCACCATCGCCAGTTCGAGTGGCTGCTCCGGCTCCGTGCAGCGGAAGGTATCCGCATACTCGTCGGCGATCGCGTCGTACGCCAAGCGAACCAGCTCGTCCGACTGAACCTCCTGCACACGCTCAGTCTGCCCGACGCCCGTGTTCATCCGAGCTACCACGCACCCTGAACCGCCTGGTTCATCGCAATCTCCACACCAGATCCGCCCAACACTCCACCTCGGCTCGCGCGTCCACGCAGCGGGAAGTACGGATCTGTAGCAGCCAGGAAAGCTCCACCGCGCCGTCAGGCCGTTCATCGGCGTCGTCGGGATCACAAGCGGGCGATCCAGTGATGGCCCGGCGCCACAACACCCAGCGCCTCGCGCAGCCATGAGCGCCGGACGGCATCGAGCAACGGCAGCGTGGCCTCGAAGTCGGGCTCGTCCTTGGCGCGGCGCAGCCGCGCCTTGAAGACGAGCACGATCTCGGGCAGCAGGTACCGGATCCCATCCGCTGCGAGCCAAGTGACCTCACCCAGCGGTGCGACGTGACCCGGCATGTGCTTGTTGGTCCAGCAGCCGTCTGCGTCCGGGGTCAGCGGAATGTCGACGATCCACGGCGAAGCAGCGTCCGCCCGCAACCACAGCTGACTGCGGGGTTCCTCCACGGTCAGCCACCGGTCACCAAGAGGGTGCAGGACGCCGCCCACGTTGTTCCACACGTGCCACCGGTCCTTCATGAACTCCACAAAGGCCGGCACATCGCAGGCAAGGATCGACACGTCGGTGTCCTCGTGCTCGCGCCGATACCCAGTGGCCGCCTCGATCGCCCACCCACCCACGACCCACCAGGGCCGCTCGAAGCCCTCCATCTCCCTGGCGAACGCCATGGGCTCCAGTGGAGCCCAGGCTCCATACAAAGACAGGAAGGCCGCTTCCTCCGCCGCTTCCTCACGGCTGCGCACCAGTGGTATCCGATCCGACACTCGTGCGAGCCTGCCACAGGCAGCACCCGGATCTGGCTCCCTTCTGTGTCAAGACACCCTGGGGAGTGGGGGCTTAGGCTGGTTG
>CAZKJJ010000616.1:0-1738 GCA_964553055.1 uncultured Acidimicrobiia bacterium | reverse complement strand
CGAAAAGCGCAGCAGGAGGACGTTCCTACGTCCAGACCCTGCCTGCAGAACGTCTTTCTATGCCGCGGACAGGGAAGCCCGGTCCTACCGATGAGCGGGCGTTCGTGTTGACCCACTGGTGGGTTGGTGCCGAGATAAGGTGCTGGATCTCGACGTCGCTCACTTCGCCGTCTCAAGCGCAGGAGGAGTTCATGGGAGTGTTTGCCGTTCTCATTTACGCCGGAGACTCAGCTCATGCGCCTGGCGAAAGCGCAGAGACGTCCTCGGACATCGCCACGTGTGACGACCACGCCGAGGAGTTGGCGTCTTCAGCCACCATGACCGCGGCCTGGGCTTTCACGCCGCGCTCCATGGCCGTGAACGTCAGGGCAGGCAGGGTGAGCGAGGGGCCATTCATCGACGGCCCCGAGGTCGTCGCAGGGGTCTACCTCCTGGAAGCTCCGGATCTGGAGTCGGCGACTGCTTCTGCCGCGAGCAACCCCGTGGTGCACCAAGGGGGCGGCGTGGAGATCCGTCCAATCCACAGCGGGGGCCTTGTCGCGTCTGAGGATGGATGAGTCGACGGTCCCGCGCGCATCTGCCGCGAGCGGTGCGATATCTGTGAGCCTCCATCCGGCAACACTGCTGGCATGTTGACCGTGTCCGCCCGCCTGCAGCGACGAGTTGCCCGAGGCTTCCCCAGCCCCGGTTCCGCCGAGGAGGTCATCCGCCTCTTGGCCGGCGTATCGGACTCCGAGCGAGTTCAGGCTGCGATCGTGTTTGCGGCTGACGGTGACCTCCAGGCGATCAAGTGTGAGGCTGAGCTCGTCGCCGTCGATTGGCGAGACGTTCTGATGAACGGTGATCTGGCGCACGAGGACTGGCAAGACGTCCCGGACTCCGAACTCGGACCGGACTGAACGTCCGGAACTGCCGCAGATGGTGAATCTCCAAGGTGCCGATAGGCGCGTGTCTCCACGCCGTCCCGGGTAGGGAGTCGGACAATCGACCCCGTGGAGCGGACCTTCCCAGACGGCAGCGGGGACGAACGAGCAGTCCTCACGGGCTGGCTGGACTGGCAACGGGCGACTGTGCTGCGCAAGGTCAAAGGGCTGTCCGATGAATACGCCCACCAGTCCCTTCTGTCGACCTCGCCGCTGATGACGGTCGCCGGGATCGTGTCGCACCTGCGTTGGGCCGAGCGAGGTTGGTTCGCGGCGAGTTTCCCGAGCACGGCAGGGCGACATACGGAGCGCGAAGCTTCCGGTGGCTGGCAGACGCCTCGACTGCCGCTGGACGAGTTGGCCGAGCAGTACGTCGCTGAATGCTCACTGTCGCGTCAGGTGGTGGCCCAACACGACCTCGGGGCGATGCAGGAGTTCACGCCGCCTCAATTCGCGCCGGTAAGTCTTCGCTGGATCCTGACGCACATGATCGACGAGACCGCCCGCCACCTCGGTCACCTGGACGTCCTGCGAGAGCAGCTCGACGGTACGCGCGGCTACTAGGACCGACGACCTGGCGGGTTGTCGCCCAGGCTTGGCCGGGGCTCGACCAGCCTCTCGGTCTTCAGCACGCGATGGTGGTCTCGCTGTATTCCATCCCAGGCTCGCCGCCCCGCTGCATGACCAGCGCCTGCCGGGTCTGAGAGCCTGCATGTGTGGACAGCACGTCAGCGGACACGATGGCCTGGCTACTCGCGGTGGACGAGCCCGCGGTCCGCTACCTGGTCCGCCGTGACCTGCTGGCAGAAGAGTCG
>CAZKJJ010000615.1:0-1755 GCA_964553055.1 uncultured Acidimicrobiia bacterium | reverse complement strand
CTCGAGCCCAGCCACCATTCTCAGCAGCGTCGACTTCCCGCAGCCGGAAGGACCGACGAGTACCACGAACTCCCCATCCGACACCTCTAGGTTGACGTCTGCGATGGCGCGAACATCCCCCGAATAGACTTTGCCGACGCGTTCGAATGTGATGGAAGCCATGACTCCGACCCGGTACGTCTCAGCAGAACCTACCACCGCGCCCAGGTGCGTGCCGGAGGCCAGACGTGCCTGAGCCCCAGTTGGTGATTCGCCGGGGAGAGGTGCTGGCGGCTCGCCTGGCCAGGGCGGGCCACCTCCTGGCGGTCACCTACTTGATCCCGGCAGAGGCGGAGGCCTTCGAGCAGGCCGTCGACCTCCCGGAGGATCGTCTGTTTCTCAAGCGGGTCGACGCGGGCGATCCTGAGCTGGTGTCCACCTTCATGCAGGAGGTCGTCGACCGCTTCGGGAGGCTCGAGATCATGTGTGGCCTCGTGGGCGGTTGGGCTGGTGGCCGCGACGTCGAGGAAACGGATGACGTGCG
Source organism: uncultured Acidimicrobiia bacterium (assembly GCA_964553055.1). GTDB lineage: Bacteria > Actinomycetota > Acidimicrobiia > Spongiisociales > CAZKJJ01 > CAZKJJ01. The sequence continues at coordinate 1,232 of CAZKJJ010000615.1, read as the reverse complement.
ATTCGACCGCATGATCGACCTGAACCTCCGATCGGCGTTCTACACGGTGCGCGCCGCTATCCCCCATCTCCGCAAGTCTGCCTGGGGACGCATCATCCTCGTCGGTAGCCGAGCCGCGTTCGAGACCCCGTCGGGGCAGGGCGCCTTCAACGCCGCCAAGGCAGGGGTGGTCGCCCTGGCCAAGACCATCGCAGATGAGCTCTCGGACACGGACGTGACGGCGAACGTGCTGCTTCCCGCGGTGATCGACACGCCTGCAACGAGAGCAGCCCTTCCCTACTCGGACTACGTCGACTGGCCGAGCCCGGACGAGATCGCGGCGGTGGCCGAGTTCCTCGTGTCCGAAGAGGCAGGTGTCATCACCGGAGCTGCCATCCCCGTCTACGGGAGGGCGTGAGCGCCTCCGCTGCGGCTGTGACCGATGGTCCTCAGCCGGCGATCAAGCCCGCGTAGACATGGAGCACCGGCTCGCCTGCTTCGATCTCCAGGACCGTCCACCACCCGTAGAGGCCGTTCCACCCGGGAGGCCAGACATCCGTCGGCTCGAACATCGATCTGGGATCAGCCAGCATCAATGCGCCGAGTGGGCCCCGATAGGCGATTGCGGACGTGTACGGCTCTGGCGCAAAGGGGAAGTCCTGGTCTTCGCTGCGTGTCAGGAGGTCTGCGGTGACGGCTTCCAACGACACGCCTTGGCGATGCGGCTCGACGACCAACTCCAGGTAGGCCTGGTCGATTTCCCCGAGGAGCTCCCCGAACGCCGCTCCGGAGCCGACCACAGCTTGCCCAGGGGGAAGCCCCAGATCCTCAGGAACCGGCCAGATGACCACGGTCAGGTCGGACGAGAGCTCCAGGTCGAGGGCCACCGATGACGACGTGTCGGGGACGACACCGCCCTCCGGCGAGTCCGGTGGACAGCGCTCCGGAACGTCGGCGCAGGCCAGGAAGGGAGCTACCTCGAGTTCGAGTGTGTCCGCCGACTCCTCGACGCGAACGGCCGATGCGCTGTAGACACCATCCGCAGGCCAGCCTTCCAGCGGGATCTCGTGCGTGGGAGAAGGAGTACCGATCGCGGGCACGTCGCAGCACTGGGGCGTGATCGGCTGTTCCAGGCGGACCACTGACCACGTCGCGATGGGCTCGGTGGTCTGCACGATGGGCTGCGTGGTCGTTGGCATGGCAGTCGTCGTGGCGGCCGACTCACCTTCTCCACAACCAACGAGCACAAGAGC
>CAZKJJ010000614.1:0-1757 GCA_964553055.1 uncultured Acidimicrobiia bacterium | reverse complement strand
GCACGACGAACCCGAGGTGGCTGACCGACGAGTAGGCGACCAGCTTCTTGAGGTCGGGTTGCATGATGGCCACGGCCGCTCCGTAGATGACGCCGATCACGGCCAACACGGCCAGGACCGGAACGAGATCGACCGAGGCGTCGGGGAACAGAGGGAGGTTGAAGCGGAGGAACCCGTAGGTGCCCAGCTTCAGGAGCACTCCCGCCAGGAGCACCGAACCTGCCGTCGGCGCCTCGACGTGGGCATCGGGCAGCCACGTGTGTAGAGGAAACAGCGGTACCTTGATGCCGAAGGCGAGTGCGAACACCGCGAACAGGGCGAACTGGGCCGTGGGAGCGAGGTCGAGCTCGAGAACGTCCAGGTAGTCGAACGAGAGCCTGCCGAGCTGGTCGAGCGTCTGGAGCCCGAGGGCCACGATGCCCGCCAGCATGAGAGCGGATCCGAACGCCGTGAACAGGAAGAACTTGATCGCCGCGTACACCCTGCGCTCACTTCCCCAGATCCCGATGATGAAGTACATGGGAACGAGGATCACCTCGAAGAAGACGAAGAAGACGACCAGATCGAGGGCGAGGAACACTCCGAGGAGCCCAGCCTCGAGAAGCAGCGTCGAGGCGATGAAGGGCTTCAGCCGCTCGGTGATCGAGACAGAAGCCGCCAACGCCACAGGGACGAGCAAGGCCGTCAGCACGACGAGCACCAAAGAGATGCCGTCCACGCCGAGATGCCAGCTGATCCCCCACGGCTCGAACCAGGACACGCGCTCGGTGAACTGGAACCCTGCTTCGCCGACCTCGAACGTGGCGAAGAGGTAGCCGACAGCGCCCAAGGGCAGCAGGCTGACCGCCACACCCACCGGCAGCAGCAACTCGGTCCTCTTCCTGGGAATCGCAGCCACGGCTGCCGCCCCGAGAAGTGGGAGAACGACGATGGCGCTCAACAGGGGGAACGTCACACGAACCTCGCAAGGAGCCAGACGACGAGCGCCAGAGCGCCGCCCGCGATGCCGAGGGCATAGTTCCTCACGTACCCCGTCTGCAACGGCCGGAGGGCGGTGCCCAGGCGCTCGATGAGCTTGCCGACGCCGTTCACCGCCCCGTCGACGACGCCCACGTCGATTGTCGTGGCAGCGAATGTCGCTGCTCGCTCAGCCGGCTCGACGAGCATCGCCTCGTATGCCCTCTCGACCCCGTACCCGCCCCTGATCAGCTCCCACGCGCGGCCAGCCCTGCGGTACAGCCTGGACCGGACAGCGAGGGGACCCACGTACAGGACGCCTGCGATCACGATGCCAGCCCCGGCTGCCAGGAGCGCCACGAGAGCCAGGGCGAAGAACTCGGGTGGCTCCGCGGGCAGGGCGACCTCGACCGAGGCGAAGGAAGGCTCGAGGAAGTGCTCGAGCCAGACCCCGATCGGCGTGTTCGAGAACCCGACGACGAGCGCCCCCGCCGCCAGCACCAGCAATGGCACCGTCATCAGACGGGGCGACTCGTGAGGCTCCGCCCCCGATGGCCACCGTCCCCTGCCGAGAAAGGTCAGCGCGAAGAGCCTGGTCGCGTAGAAGCCGGTCACCGCCGCGGTGACGATCCCGACCGCCCACGCCACGTAGTACCACCCACCCTGGGCAAACACGACACCCAGCACCTCGTCCTTGGACCAGAAGCCCGAGAACGGAGGCACGCCTGCCAACGCCAACGTACCGACAGCCATGCTCACGGCCGTGATCGGCATCCTCCGCAGCAGCCCGCCCATCCGAT
>CAZKJJ010000613.1:0-1759 GCA_964553055.1 uncultured Acidimicrobiia bacterium | reverse complement strand
CTCCCCCGACGTCATGTAGTCGCGAGCGGCGACGATTGCCTGGTTGAACAAGAAGACATGGCCCACCATCAGGACCAGGCCCTGACCCTCGGCCAGACGGCATAGCTCCTGGGCCGTGGCCAGCGAGTGGCTGATCGGCTTCTCCACGAGGACGTGCTTTCCGCGACGAAGTGCATTCAAGGCCAGCTCGTAGTGGGTCGAGGTGGGAGTGGCTACGACCAGAGCGTCCACCCGGTCATCGTCGAGGGCGTCACCGATGTCATCGGACAGGGCGATTGAGGGGAAGCGCTCACCTATGGTTTTGCGTCGGCTCTCGTCACGTTCGACCAGCCACAGCACGTGGCTGTCGAGATGGTCGTTGAAGTTGCGGATGAGGTGAGGGCCCCAGTGCCCAGCACCAACGACCCCTATACCTGTCATCACGTCTGCATCACGTCCCTATTTCTTGATTCGCAGGCCGAGAAGAATCAGTGGACGAAGGATCGACCACCAACCGGTTATCGGCTTCATCTTGGTCTGACCCAATGATTTTGGCGGGTATCTCTTGGTGACGGCCACCTCAGTCACCCGATAGCCCAGCTTGGCCACCTTGAAGAGGAGATAGACCTCTAGCTCATACTCGTCGAGCCAACTCTGATCCAGATCCAGGTCCTCATCCTGGAGCACGGACACCCGTACGGCTCTGAAGCCGTTGGTGGTATCGGTCAGGGACAGAGGCGAGATCACCCGAAACAACGCGGGATGGAGCCTCGTGGCCAACTTGCGGTAGAAGGGCATTTCGCCGAGGTCCGTGGTGCTTGACAACCAGCGTGAGCCCTGTACCAGGTCAGCCTCACCTCCAGCGATAGGCTCCAGCAAGAGTGGGATCTCCTCGGGTGAATCCTTGTCGTTCCCGGCCATTACCACCGCTACGTCGTAACCATTCTCCACGGCATATTGGTAACCCCGGCGGATAGCGGCACCCACTCCGAGCGTATCACCCAACTCGATTACGGTCGCTCCCATCGAGCGGGCCACCTCAGGGGAGTCGTCGGTCGACCCATCGTCGACCACCAGTGTCTCGTCCACGACGTCTGACGGGACGCGTCCCACCACCTTGCCGATCTTCAGCTTCTCATCGAGCACCGGGGCGATGGCCAGCACTCGCAGATTCCGGTACATCCGCACCAATCTTCTCTCTCGAGTGGCGATTACATTGGCCCTGAAGGCTGCTTCATCCTGCCTCGGCTAGCTCACGAAGTTCCCGTTTCAACTCGTTGACCTCGTCCCGCAGTCGGGCGGCGTACTCGAATCTCAGGTCCTTGGCGGCCTCGTGCATCTCCTCTTCGAGGCTCATCACCAGGCGTGCCAGGTCTTCACCTTCGAGGTCGAGAGGGGCGCGTCTCTCGGTTTCTCTCCTTCGTCGACCCGCCGCCGGTGCCTCGGTCTGTACCAACTCCAGGATGTCGGAGACACGTTTCCTCACTGTTTGAGGATCGATGCCGTGGGCCTCGTTCCACTGTTGTTGGGCTCGCCGCCGGCGGTTGGTCTCGTGAGCGCCCTGGCGGAGCGAGCCCTGGTGGAGCGGCCGTCACGGCCGCGGCGGACCGGGCTCGTCGTCGGCCTGGTCGTCGTGGGCGTCGCCGTCGCGTGGGCGCTCGCGGCAGCCGACCTCGAGCTGGTGAAGGTGCTGCGTGCGCCCGGGCGGCTGTTCGACCTCGCACGCCTGCTGTTCATCTGGGACTTCGAGTCGTCCGAGGCGCTGCGCACCGCGTTCTCC
>CAZKJJ010000612.1:0-1760 GCA_964553055.1 uncultured Acidimicrobiia bacterium | reverse complement strand
GGGATTGCCCCAGTTGCGTCGAGACGAGCGGAACGGGAGGGTAATCCAAACTGCCCAGGGGTAAGAATCGGGTGGCTGGCGACGCGAGTAACCGGAGACACCAGCGAACGCCTCTCGTTGTGCGCTTGCTCGTCGCCGCGGCGACTGTGGCGGCCGCTGGGACCGGGGCGTGGGTCACCTTTGGTCCCGCGCCCGCTGGATCCCCCCAGGGGGCAGATGCAGCTGCCGAACCCCCCAACTGGGGGGACGCCAACGCCCTGAGGGCCACGTGCGACTCGTCGGGAACCCACGTCGTCTCGACCGATGTCGCCGCTCGCAGCGATGGCGTGCCGCTGCTCGTGTGGAACCCAGAAGGTTTCCATGGAGGGTTCCGCGTCAGGCCTATTGACCGCCAGGAAGGACTGTTTGACACGTTTACCCTGGGCCTCGATCCGGGGATGAACGAGGCGCTGTTGCCCCTTCCCCCAGGTGCGGTCGTCGCGCGCTGTCTCTTCAGGAACGAGTCCAGTCTCGACTCTGTCGCCGGAGACGACCTCGTGGAGATCTCCGTCAGCGACCCCGAAGGCCTCTGGGTGTCCGATCGCTTGGGTTGTGAGGTGACCGCCGGGATTCGCCGAGATCGAGGAGGCTTTCATCAGTCGCCGTCTGCCGACGAGGCAATCCGTACACAGGTCCCCGGAGTCCTCAGCACCGACGAGATCGTCCGGGCGGGCTACCCGGAGTTCCCCGGACCGGTGATCAACATGCTCGTGCTTAGGGACGGGGCTCCTATCGCGAGAGTCCGCGTTGCCGAGCATAGAGGCAAGTTCCTCGCCCACACGGGGAAAGCCTGTGAGGGGTCCGGCATCGATCGCGCTGCCAAGGCTGCCGGTGGGCCCGCCTCGAAGAAGGAGCCGGACGACCGTCCCTACGCGTCCCTGGACGCCCCGAGACGGGAGCCCCTTTGGACAGCCGAGGTGCCCGACGCCTCCGTAGTCTCGGACATCCTTCAGGATCGGCAGCGCGTCTACGTTCCCACGACGACGGGGGCGGTGGCGTTCTCGAAGGACTGCAGCGACCCGTGCGAGCCCCTCTGGCGATTCGAGTTCCCCCTCGAGAGGGAGCCACGCTTCGGCGACACGGGGATCGCACTTGGAGATGGTGTCTTGGCGCTCGCCGTGGAGGGAAACCTCGCGGTCGTCGAAGCGGACTGTCGAAGCGACGGCGGCACCTGCGATCCCGTTTGGACCGTGGAGCCCCCGACCAAAAGGCGGGCCTACCGGAGCCCGGTGATCGCCCGCGGCGTGGTGAAGGTCACATCCGGCGCTGGAAGGATGCCTGTGAGAGCGGTCGCCTTTGGGCTTGGCTGCGGAGACGACGGGGGCGACTGCGACCCGCTGTGGGAGGGGGACATGGGTCGTGGCACCGTCTACGGCCCGGGTGCTTCGGTGGGTGGGGTCTTCTACCAGCAGGTCGGCATGAGGATGTACGGCTTTGTTGCTCGATGTGGCTCCTCGGGTGAAAGGTGCGAGCCCGACTTCGTCGTTCGGGCCCTGGGCGACCCCAACACGGAGGAGAGTTCTCTGTACGGGCCGGTTCGCCGCGGCGACGAGCTCGTGATCTCGTCTGGGGATGGCAATATGTACGCCTACACAGAACACTGCAGGCGCGGCTGCACCCCGCTTTGGGTCGGTGAGACTGGGAGGTTCATCGACGCGGTCCCGACCAAGGCTGCCGAGCTCGTGGTCGTTGAGGCTGGCAAGAGGGTGGTGGCGTTTCAC
>CAZKJJ010000611.1:0-1761 GCA_964553055.1 uncultured Acidimicrobiia bacterium | reverse complement strand
TGACAACACACAACGCGGGATTGCGACCCGTGGCCCCCGCTGGTTACCCCGGTCAAGTGTCAAGCTCTAGGGGAGACGTGAGGACATGAGCTCGGCGATCTCGAGGAGGTCGTCGTCGGAGAGCTGTCCGGTGATGAGAGCGGCACTGGCGCTCCACCCGTTCTGAAGAAATCTGACCGTCCCATCTCCCATGAAGGCGTCCTAGCCCAGGCCTTCAATGGTCTCCCCGGTCCGCGCGGGACTCCCTTCCTCGGCAAAGAACTCCTCGCCGTCGTAGACCTGAATGAGCAGACTCGCCATCTCGTTTTGGTAGAGGCAGGTCACCGGGTCCGGCTCACCATCGATGCCCTCGGATGAAGCAGGCTCGGACAGAGATGCGCCGAGCCACTGCTCCGACTCCTCGGCGCTCATCAGCGAGCATCGGTCGAGCTGCCGATCTCCCATCCCGAGGACGTCCTCACCCCCGCAGGCGGAGACCGCCATCACCAAGAGGAAGACCAGAGCGATACCACGGTGATTCGTCCACCACCTCCACATCGGTGGGAGCGAGACTACGCGTTGGCGACGGTCGATCACCTTCCGATGCATGCCGGTCTATGTCGGTCGGGCCGTGGAGGCGCATGAGCGATGAGGGATGAGACTCTGCTGGACATCACTCGCTCGCTCCTTCCATCTCAGCCACCAGCTGATGCCGGACAGGAAACGTCCTCTGGTTCCAGACCGCCGAGCGGGCGAATGGGTAGGGTGCAACCCGTGGGAGGTCCGTGCCCACGTATGCATCGCTGAGAAGGGACTCATGGATCCGTCGAGGGAGCGCTACTACCGGGGCTTGTTCCTGGTGGCGGCGGTCTACGACTCGGTGCTCGGGATCGTGTTCACGCTCTTCCCCGGACCCGCGTTCGACTTGCTGGATGTGACTCCACCCGAAGGTGGGTACATCCCTCTGCTGGGGAGCTTCCTGTTCGTCATAGGCGTGGCCTACTACTTGATCTGGAGAGGAGATCTGACCCGCAACCGGGACATGATCTTCGTCGGCACCCTCTACAAGCTGGCCTATGCCTCCATCGCCTTCATCTTCTGGGCCATCGGGGACGTCCCACACGTCGCGTTCGCAGCAGTGTTTGGCGTGGCCGACGCGGTCTTCTTCGTACTGATGCTCGAATGCTGGCTCTATCTGGGCAGGCAGTCGGCAGGCGGTGAGACACGGGCGATGGGCTGACACCGGCCTCACAGAGACGCCACCGTCGTCAGGTGTAGTGACCCAGCGTGACCAGGGCCAACCCGGCAACGATCATCGCCACATGGGTGCCAATCAGGGCCCAGCGAGCTGAGCCAAAAGGGCCATCGAGGGGAACGGGGACCGGGAACCAGCGAAACCAAAACCACCCGCCGAGAACCCCGCCGAACAATATGCCACCGGTGATGAGGAGCCATCCTCCCCGCACTGCTGTGTCGGCCGGCAGCGCGGTCAGACACAGAGCAAGCAAGCCGATGGTGACCAGGGCTGAGGGAAGGAGGACCAGGGGTCGCAACTCCGGTCGCCGGATGCTGCTCCAGAGCACCGAGGGCATCAGGATCCACCCGGCAAGCAACGCTGCGTCGACGAGGACGTTGTGAGGCTCGGTAGTCATAATCGCCGTCAACCAGATCAGCCCGAGGGCAATGGAGCTCACCGCGGCAAGGCGTCGGACCCTGGGAACAAAACTCGGATCGCCCGACATCTCGACCCCAGCATGGCCCAGCAACGTGACTCTCATGACA
>CAZKJJ010000610.1:0-1762 GCA_964553055.1 uncultured Acidimicrobiia bacterium | reverse complement strand
GAAGTCGCCTCCGCTATCTGCGAAGAGTGGAAACCAGTCTGCTTGCCATCGCGCGTCGGAACGGAACGCCTGATAGTTCGCGACGTCTTCAGCAAGTGTAGGCATGTAGAAACCCGGCCAGAGCCAGAGTTCCCCGAGCGGCGCATCTTCCGCCGAGTCCGTGCCGTCATGCGAAGACCAGCTCGTCGAAGACGGGAAGTACGTCGGCTGGACCGCTGAGCTTCGCTACGGCAAGGGCACCACCGTTGACCTCGACGAAGGGTTCACCCTCCGGTTCAGTGCCGGGTGGCAGATCGACGGACCCTACGACCGTCGAACGTTCGCGACGCCGCTGACCGTAACCGTGGAGTCCGCGTCGCGCCGCCCGATCGATGAGCACATTGTCCGCTTGGACGCCGTCCACGCACTCCTCAACATCGCCCATCGCGGCCAGGTGAAGTCGTTCGGAGGCTCGGTTCAGCTCCTCGACCCAAAGCAGTGGTGCGGGTTCTGGGAGACCGACATGATGACCACCGAGGCCGCGGATCAGGGCATGCACGAGTTCCCTTACCTCGGGCTTGAAGCGGTTGGAGGCCTGGACGGGGTCGCCAATTGGATTCGGCTCGTCCTTCGCCACCGTCGGGCTGTGGTTCCGCTCGTGAGGCACGCGCTGTACACGAACCAGACACCTGAATCGCGGCTGCTCTCGACGGCGACAGCCATGGAGGCCTGGGTAGCAGCGAATCGACGCACCGCGGCGTGGGCACAAAAGGTCAAGGACGAGAACCTTCCGTACGCCCTTGTGCGGAAGGTAGACCGTAGCTGGGACGAGTGGGTCGGTGACCCGGACAAGTGGGTCAAGGAGTTCTGGCACGCCTATACGTGCTTGAAGCACCGTCCCGACATAGACCCTGATCCGCACCAGGTGCACATGCTCGAAGTCTCGGGCCGATGGCTGCTGACGGCCGTGCTCCTGGATGAATGCGCCGGCTCGCTCGGCCCGAGCGCTCACCTGTTCGGCAAGTCGCTCTCGATGATCGGCAGCGGTGTGCGCGAGTCCTTGAACGAGGCCACCTGAGTCTCGCTCGGACCCGGCACGAGTTCCGGGAAGTCGAAACCGAGACGCGCCTGTGCATCACGCCCTCATGACGAAGAGTCTGCCGGGCGCCCAGGCTCGGGACGAAGTTGTTTGTTGCCCGGCAGGGCTCTGCGGATCAGGCTGTGGGAACAGGCCGGCCGTAGAGGAGGCAGCGCGTGTGCGCGTGCCGATGTCGTGCGGCATGGACCCGTCCGACGCACGCCGAAGCTGAGCGTTGTCCCCCTGGAGAGCCGCGAGCGGGCAGAGCTCGAGGACGTCGTTCAGCGTGGCGACGGGGACCTGCTCGACGGGCGACGGGGTGGCACTCGTCAAGGACAGAACCTGTAGAGGCCTATAGACCAGCAGGCGCGCCTAAGCGATCGGCGTGAGCCAGCTCGCGCCGGCTACTCACCTGTCGGATCGCTCGGAGTCTCGGGGTAGGGGCGGGATCGAACGGCGACGTTGCCGACGGGCGCATCGCCCGGTCGCGGAGCTTCGATCAGCCGTTCGTGCACGGTGTCGTTGAGGTTCGGATCGAGGACCGCGGTTGTGCCATCGACCGAAACGACGGTTCCTGACACGACGGTCTGCTCGACTGTGCCGAGCTCTAGGTGTACTCGGCCAGGACGTTGGTGACACCCGCGTCGGGCCGTTGACGTAGCGAGGACCTCCGGGTGCGGTGGGAGATGTGTCGTCTTCCCCGAT
>CAZKJJ010000609.1:0-1764 GCA_964553055.1 uncultured Acidimicrobiia bacterium | reverse complement strand
CTCGCCTTCCGGGCTGCGTGATGGGGCTCGTCCGCTGGCTCCACCTGGTTGCAGCAGCCACCTGGCTCGGGGGTCTGATCACGGTGGCTGTTGCGATCCCTGTCCTCCGCACAGCAGGCACGACTCGCGAGCAGATCCAGGCGATGGCACGCAGGTTTGGCACGGTGGCCTGGATCGCCATGGGAGTGCTCATCGTCACGGGCATCCTCCAGCTCTGGTCCGTTCGTGGTGCGCTCTCAGACGCGGGCTTCTTCGGGAAGTTGCTGCTGAAGATCACGCTGGTGGGTGTGGCCGCCGGGTTCACCTACTGGCACCAGACGACCGCCAAGGACATGCCGCCTCGTGTTCGAGCCACGATCGAGTCCGCGATCTTGGTGGTCAGCCTGGCGATCTTCGCCGTGGCGGTCGCCCTGTGAGCTCTCATCCGTAGCCCTATGGAAGGGGTCTTCGCTCCGTTTCACTTTCAGCCTGCGCCAGGAGGCCCCAAGCATCCGACCGAGATGGAGCTGTCTGGACTCGAGCGGGCCGGAGCAGATGTGGCAGGCAAAGGCACGGCGCCCCCCATCCACTATCTCACGGGGCTCCGGCCGTCGGAAGCCGAGCAGGGAGTCATGGTCTTCACGATGCCACGCAGCAGCTGGCTGATGTCCTCGCGTGGGGAGATCGCCACCACGGCCTCGGCCTTCCTGGCAGATGCGGCTCTGGGCGGGGCCGTGATGACGACGATGCCTCCGCTGACCGCCATCCCCACGATCGAACTCTCGCTGGTGTTCGTCGAAGGCAGGGTGGCAGCAGGCAAGGAGCTGACGGCACGCGGAACGTTCGTAGCGGCAAATCAGGTCACCGCAAGATCCCGAGTGGAGGTCCGCAGCGAGGGAACCGTCCTGGCCTTCGGTTCGACGACTGTCATGATCGAGCCAACTCTGGTCCCGCTTCGCGAGGCGACTGAGCAGCAACAGGGCATCGCGCCGTACCGTCGACCCGTCCTCGGCGGACCGGTAGCAGCTGAGACGTGGAATGAAAGGACTGGACTCGAGGTGCTGACCGATCAGGCCTCTGGCCTCCTGCCATCACCACCCATCGCCTGGCTCCTCGGTCTCCATCTCGATAGGGCCTCAGAGGGGGCTGTCTCCGCCAGTGCGATCGTTTCTGGGTGGATGGCAAGCCCGGCAGGCACCGTGTACGGAGGGTTCGTGGCTGCCGCTCTCGAGTGGGGACTGTGCTGTGCTGCCCAGACCATGGCGCCTGCCGGTGGGCGCGAGCGGATGCTCGACCTGAAGGTGAACTACCTCCGGCCACTCGTCCCACAAGGTCAGGTGCTCGGCCTCGAGGCGCGCCTCACGCACAGAGGGAGACGTATCGTGGTAGGCGAGGCTGCCCTCAGGAGAGAGGACGGGAAGGTCATAGCCCAAGGTGTGGGGACGGCGCGACTCGAACAGCCGCGGTAGCGGCCTACTTCTTCCGCTTGTGCCGCTGAGCCTTGCGCCGTTTGCGGTACTTGTGCTTGCTCATCTTCTGGCGGCGCTTCTTGACCAGTGAACCCATGTAACGACTGTCTTAGCGGGACACGAGTTTGCCCGGAAGGCTCTCGCTCCGCAACCTCACAGCAGCCCCATCCGTGCCAGCTCAGGCTCGAGGACCGTGCCTTCGAACCCTGTAACGGCCGCCATCGCGTCTGCGATCTTCCGTTCTACATCCCCCTCGACGAACGCCAAGGCGGTTGGTCCCGCTCCGCTCCAGCCTGCGTACAGGGCTCCCGCCTCT
>CAZKJJ010000608.1:0-1777 GCA_964553055.1 uncultured Acidimicrobiia bacterium | reverse complement strand
CCGGTCCGCGGGACCGGAGGTGGTGGTATCGGTGCGGGACCGGGGCGACGGCATCACAGCGCGGGATAAGGGAAGGATCTTCGAGCCGTTCTATCGGGGCCGCCACGCCGCGGACCACTCGCCGGCGGGCACGGGCTTGGGCCTGACGATCTGCCGCGGTATCGTGGAGGCGCACGGAGGCCGCATCTGGGCGCAGAGCAAGCGAGGCAATGGCAGCACGTTCTGCTTCGCCTTGCCGGTGGCCGCGTCGGACCTCGGCGCGGAGAGCATAGACGGAGAGGCGGAACCTCCAGGGGACCTGGAATCCGGGGAGACCGAGCTCTCGTCGTCCGGGGGTTCTCGGGGTTGACGCCGCAGATGGCGGTGGCAGTGGCGAGGTGGTGAGGGTTGCCCGGCGATCGCATCCTGGTTGTGGACGACGAGCCTCGCTACCTGAAGCTCATCCGCTATAACCTGGAGTCCGTTGGCTACCAGGTGTCCTGCGTATCCACTGGGGAGGAGGCGTTGGAGAGCGTCGCGCTCGAGCCCCCGGACATCATCGTCCTCGATCTGCGTCTGCCGGAGAAGGACGGCTTCCAGGTCTGTGAGCAGATCAGGGAGTTCTCCACCGTGCCCATCATCATGCTGACGGCCCTGGGTGAGGAGCAGGACAAGGTCCGCGGCCTTCAGGTGGGGGCCGACGACTATGTGACCAAGCCGTTTTCGGCCAAAGAGCTGCTGGCCCGGGTGGAGGCTGTGCTCAGACGCGCTCGCCTGTCGGATATTCCCACCACTCAGCCTTCGTTCAACTGCCCTGGCCTAGACATCGATTTCCTCGCTCGCCGCGTTGTGGTGAGGGGCGAAGAAGTGAGACTCAGCCCAACCGAGTACCGCCTGCTGCATTGCCTCGCGGCCAACGCGGGGCGCGTGATGACCCAGGAGGAACTACTGGAGAGGGTGTGGGGCACTCACTATCGAGGCCAGTACGAGTGGCTGCGGATGTGCGTCCTGCGGCTCAGGCAGAAGATAGAAGAAGACCCCCACGAGCCTCAACACATCCTGACGCGGCCTGGCATCGGCTACATGTTGGCGACTCCAGCCTGATCTGCGACGGATCGTCTACAGCTTCGGGGAGCCCCGTACGGAGCTCCCCGGCTTTTCTGTAGGCTGGCGAAACCGTTACGCGCTTGTTACAGCGTTCTGTCCCAATTCACAAACCTGTTACCTCCCCATCCATACGATGGGACCAGGCGGGCCACCAAGTGTCTGCCAGAACCGACATTCAGAAAAGGAGGCGACTAAGATGAAGACGATCCTCACCTGGCGCCGGTCCCTGCTCCTGCTGCCCGTGCTCCTCCTGGCCGTGGCCTTCGTGGCCTTGGCCTGCAACGACGACGAGGGAGAAGGTACCGGCACCGCCACGGAGGAGGCCGAGCTGTTCGTCGACCCGGATGCCCCCGTCGTGAACGTGGACCTGGGCGACTTCTTCGTCACCCCCGACGTGGACGAGATCGAGGCGGGCGAAGTGACCTTCTCGGCCAGCAACGTCGGCGCCATCCCCCACGAGCTGGTGATCGTCAGGACCGACACCGCGGTCGACGAGCTCCCTGTGCAAGAGGGCAGGGTTGACGAGGACGCAGCCGGAGAAGAGATCGGTGAGATCGAGGAGTTCGACGCCGGGCTCACCCTCGCCGGCACGTTCGAGCTGGACGCGGGCTCGTACGCCCTCATATGCAACCTCCCGGGCCACTACGAGGGAGGGATGTTCGTGGAGTTCACGGTAGAGTAGCGTCCGCTC
>CAZKJJ010000607.1:0-1789 GCA_964553055.1 uncultured Acidimicrobiia bacterium | reverse complement strand
TGCGATGACGTTGCCATGGCGGTCGTAGGCGGCCATGAAGCCGCTTTCGCCAACGGAGACGGAGTCCAGTATCTCCCAGACCTCTTCCATGTTCATCTGTCCGGCCAGGACCGCCGATACCTTCTCGCCCTTGAAGACGGGGGCGGTGAAGGTGACGACGAGCTTGGTGGGCGATGGAATGACCTGCACGTCGGAGCTGGCGGGGTGGCCGGCCAGCGCTTGCTGAAACCACGTCTTTTCGGCCCAGGCTCCGTAGTACAGGTAATTTGTGGATTCTACGACGTTGCCCTGCGGATCGACGAGCGTGATATCTTCGAAGACATCGAACAGCACCTTGGCTTGTCTCAACTGTTCCGATCTCTCGTCAGGCGACGCCACCGGCGACTGCAGCACGGGGTTCGACGCAAGCAGCTCGATGTCGTGGGCGGCGTCACTCAGGACGCGTTCCACGGTGGCGGCCTGAAGCTGGGCATGGCTGGCCAGGTTTTCGTTGGCCGTTTCAGACAACACGGCTCGCTGCGAAACGAACGCGTAGACGCCCATCGCCAGAAGAGGCAGTAGTCCGGCCAGGAGGAGGAGCCGGCCTGCCCTGCCGCGGATGGACCCTCCTGCCAGAAAGCGTCCGAGCCAACCGGCAGTGGCCCGGAGAAGCCTCCTACGGCCTGGAGGTGGCACTCGCTGACCTCTCGATATCCGCCCAGGCCTCATTCCACAAACTCAGCTGCTCGGAGTCGAACGGCCGCCACGCTTCGAGCGCGTCGAAAGAAGGGTACGCCGCCTCGCCTGCCAGCAGATCCTCGTCGATGAGGCCCTGCTCCACAGCGGCCTGATTGGGAATCGCGTACGCCGTGTAGTTGCTGATGGCTGCGTGAACTTCGGGTCGAAGGATGTAGTTGATGAAACGCTCCGCCGCCGGTCGGTTTTTCGCGTCCCTGGGGATCACCATGTTGTCGACGAAGAAGTCGGAGCCTTCGTCAGGAACGAAGAACGTCAGGTTCTCGTTCTCCTCCATCGCGAAGGCGGCGTCACCGCTGTACAGCTGAGCCGCCCACAGGTCCTCGGCGATCATCCCATCGCGGATGGTGATGGGATCGAGAAAGCCTGCCAGCAGCGGCTTCTGATCGACCACGACGTCCACCGCTTGCTGTAGCTCGTCGGGGTCATGCGAATCCAGCGAATATCCCAGGGACTTCAGCGTCAGGCCGATCACCACGGTGGAGTCGTTAAGCAACGCTATCTGCCCAGTGAGGGTTGGATCACGCAGCAGGGACCAGCTCCTGTCGCCCGGTTCCACGTACTCGGTGTTGTAGATCACGCCGGTGGAGCCCCAGGCATAAGGGACGCTATACCGATTGTCGGGGTCCCAGGACTGGCCCAGGAATTTCGTATCGACGTTCGAAAGATTGGGAATGTTCTCCAGGTCGAGTTCGGCGAGAAGCCTGCGCTCCGTCATTTCGGCCACGAGGGAGTCCGAGAGAATGGCGACATCGTACAGCGAAGGATCAGACTGGATGGCAGAAGCCGCCGCCTGCTCGCCGTCAAAGGTGTGCAGCTCCACTTCAATGCCGGTCTCGGCTGAGAAGTTCTCCAGTGTGGTGGGCGCGAAGTAGTCTTCCCAGTTGAAGACATGCAACTCCGTGCCGGCGCCCTGGTCCCCGGCCGAGGAGCATCCCGCGGCCAGAGCGAGCAATCCTATTATCACCAGTGCAGGCAGCACGCGCCTTTGTCCAGACATCCGTCGCCTCCCCCCAGAATTGCGGTTAGCTCGCCGACAAGCTTCGACGACGTA
>CAZKJJ010000606.1:0-1793 GCA_964553055.1 uncultured Acidimicrobiia bacterium | reverse complement strand
GACGCGCTCCCGGCGGCGCCACCCCAACGGCGCCGATCAGATCGGCGTCGATCGTCGACGTAGGGAAGTGAGCTATGCTCGTGCCTTCGATCCTGCGGCCGAGCGTGAGGCACAACCGCGAGCCGGCCAGGTCGAGCAACCTCAGGGAAGTCGACTAAGCGCTGCCTAGATAGGAGGACTTGCGCATGCCAGAGACCGAAACGCGCAGCCCCGAGGACATCATCGAGAGGTGGCGGACGGAAGGAATCCGTTTCGTCCGCTTCGAGCTCCCCGACATGCATGGGACGAGCCGTTCAAAGACGATCCCGATCGAGCACGCTGGCCGCTACGCGGTCGAGGGTCTTAACATGTACGGCGGAGCTGGAGTGCTCGACAGCCAGTCGGACGTCGTCCCGGCGACCCTCTACAACGAGGAGGTCGGTTATGGCGATCAGCAGCTGCTTCCAGATCCCGCAACGGCAGCAATCGTGCCCTTGGTCGAGGCGACCGGACGCTTTATCTGTGACTCGCAGTGGTACGACGGTCGGCCCTTGGCAGCGCTTCCCCGACACGTCTTTCGCCGGGTGCTCGAGCGAGCTCACGCACTCGGTTACGAGCCAATGATGGGCTTTGAGCCCGAGTTCTACCTCCTCGATGGCGAGACGAGAGAGCCGCTCTTCGACGGCTACCACATCTTCAACACCGTTCGGAACACTTACGTCCCCTTTGTCCAAGAGCTGCTCGAGCAGCTCAACGCGATCGGTCTCGATGTGATCACCGCGAACTGCGAGTACGCGAGATCACAATGGGAGATCAACCTGATGCCGGAACGAGGGCTCGCTGGCCCCGACAGAGCCTTTACCTTCAAGAACGCGGTCAAGGAGCTTGCCCACCTTGGTGGCCTCCATGCCACCTTCATGTCCAAGCCCTACTCGGATTCGGCGGGTTCGGGTTGTCACGCTCACGTGAGCCTCCTCGATCGAGAGACGGGTGAGAACGTCTTTGCGGACAGCGAGGATCCGCACGGAATCTCCAGGGTCTGTCGTCACTTCATCGCCGGACAGCTGCGCCATGCCCGTTCGACCTATGCACTCCTTGTTCCGACGATCAACTGCCTGAAGCGAAGGCGGACACATACCTTCAGCCCGACGAACATCTCCTGGGGTTTCGAAGACCGCTCGGCTCTGATCCGGGTGAAAGGAGGCTCGCCGAGCTCGCGCCACGTTGAGAACAGAGCACCAACAGGGATGTCGAATCCGTACCTTGTCGGCGCTGCCCTCCTTGCCTCTGGGCTGAACGGGATCGAGGCGGAGCTTGAGCTGGAGGAGCCTGCCTCGATGCCTGCGGAGGAGGACCGTACGAAGACGCCGCTGCCGGTCGCGCTTCGAGAATCACTCGAAGCGTTGGAGCAAGACCAGAAGATCGGCGAGTTCCTCGGGGACGAGTTTGTCTCGGCCTATCTGGTCATGCGACGCCACGAGCTGCAGCGGTTTGAAGACCACGTGACAGACTGGGAGTCCAACGAGTATCTGGAGATCCATTGAGTTTGAACTACTCCAGCGTGAATGCTTCGATTTTAGTCGCCAGGGCTTAGTTCTCCACTTCTTCGGGGGGTCAAGGTCTCGCTGCGTACTGCAAGAATCCGCGTGTCCAACGCGTTGAGCGATATCCAGTGTCCTGCACTACGCTTTGCGACTTCCCTTTCAGCCTCTGGTGGCGGCCCGCCCATGCAGACGATGGCGAGACATCGCAGCCCCGGGTCTGGACGCGGACCGCACGAGCACCTCACGGACATGGTTGGGGTCCTCCCAGCT
>CAZKJJ010000605.1:0-1800 GCA_964553055.1 uncultured Acidimicrobiia bacterium | reverse complement strand
GAGGCACGTCCAACATCCCGATCGTGCGTCAGACCGTGGCCGAGATGCTGGGCCGCGAGCCCGAGGCCGGCATTGATCCCATGACTGCCGTCGGGGAAGGTGCTGCCATCGCCGCCGCGATCATGACGGGGGAGCTCGAGAGCAATGACTTCTTCGTGGCCACGGAGCACGCCCTCGGCACCGTCACGTTCAACTCCAGTCGTCCCGACGATCCTCATTTCAGTGTGCTCATCCCGCGAAACCGCAAGCTGCCCGCCCGCGCGAACGACATCTACAGCCCCGTGCATCCGGACCAGGAAAGCGTGCTGATCCGTGTCATCGAGGGCGATCCAGATGAAGCCGTCAACCACCCCGATCAGGTCATCCTCAAGGAGTGGGCCGTTGCCCTGCCTGGGGAGGCTGGGGACCCGAACCGTTCATTCGAGATGGAGTATGCCTATGACGTTGACGGCATTCTGCACGTCACGGTGACCGACCTCGCCACAGGCGCCGAGATGCTGCAGGGCGACGTTTCCTACGGCATCACGGCCGACAAGCACGCGATGGTCGACATGTCGAAGCGTGCGAGGAAGGCCGTGGAGAATGAGACGGTAGAACGGACAGACGCATCTGACTTGGCCCACCTCGACCCTGAAGCCATGTCGCTACTGCAGAGGGCCAGGATCAAGGTCATCCCCTTCCTGGACGAGGACGATGCGCCGGCGGTTCGGGAAGCCGCGCAGGCGCTCGAGGAGGCCGAGACGTTGGATCAACCCGCCGCGAAGGCGCGGCTGCGCGAAGCGCTTGCGCCCTACAGCTACCTCTTCTGAGCTGCCATGACGGATCGCCGGAATCCCTTCCTCATCCTCGGTGTCGACTTCGGCGCGTCAGCCGACGAGGCGAGCGCTGCCTTCGCCAAGGCGGCGCGCCGACTTCGACGCGATCCCGATGCGACCTACTCCCTCGAGGACGCAACTTGGGCCCTCCACGCCATTGAGCAGGCCGAGGTGGACCCGGTTCACGCAGTCGACCACTACCGGGTTCCCGCCGACCCGGGGCTGTTTGTCGGCATCGATGCCTTGCTCGAGGAACCCATCCCCATGGGCCCCAGCGATATGGATCTGGAGGAGACCCTCGCTGAACTCGAGGAGGAGGCGCTGACGGAGTGGCTCGCCGACGCTCTCGGGGGTCTCTTCACTCCGGATCGAGACTGGGCGTTCACAGGGCCTTCCGTCCATCCTCCCATTGAGTCGCGTCCAGAACAGGACCCCGAACCGGATGTGCCCAGCCCCACAGCAAATCAGCCATCAGCTAGGCAGGTGTGGTAGCCGGTAAGGAGCACAACTCGGGGCGGAGTCGGCGGGGGCGGGCTCGACGTCCGTTCGTTCCCCGCTCCGTACCGCTGCCAGCCCGCTCAGGTGGTGAGCCGTGTCCACCGCCTCGGCGCCGTTGCAGTCGGCTACCGCGGCGGCCGCGAGGTGCGCGTCACCGACGGCCGCGTGCTTGGCGAAATGCCCATCGACCTCTTCGGCCCCGTCGCCCTGCCGTCCGCCTGTCCAACAAGATCCTGCCGGCCCCGACAACCCTTCGCCCTGCTGAACCGCTCTGGCCCGCAACACCAACGGAACTGACATGACCGCACCTGCCGCCTGGCACCCCGACCCCACTGGCGTCTTCGACCACCGCTACTGGGACGGCACCGCCTGGACCGCCCACGTGACCGTCGCGGGGAGGACCGGGACCAGCCCGGTCGGCAGCGACCCGACCGTGGCCAGACAGCGCGCCTCAGCGATGCGTGCCACCGGCGCCGCACCCCCACCG
>CAZKJJ010000604.1:914-1810 GCA_964553055.1 uncultured Acidimicrobiia bacterium | reverse complement strand
CCGGGACGCAGGCCGCTGGGAAGTCCTGGTCGACGAATCCGAACAGCCAGTCTCCAACGGCGCAGGCGACTGGCTCTACGTGTGGGTCGAAGGAGACTGACCGATGGCGAACAAGTTCGACCACCTCACCGCAACCGAACGAGCATCCGCCCCAGCCACCCCGGACACCAGCGACTGGAAGATCTACTTCAAGTCGGACGGCCTGTACGTGGTCGACGATGCCGGCACCGAGACGGGACCGCTTGGGACGGGCGGCGGGGGGAGTTGTGACCTAGTCCAACTGGACGAGGTGGAGTTGGGGTCGGCGCAGGCGAGCATCTCGTTCTCGTCGATCGCCGGCACGTATCGGGATCTGCTGATCGTCGGAGAGTTGCGGTCTGATAGCGCCACCACATCCGACGGCATCAGCGTCCGAGTCGGTAACGGCACCGTCGACACCGGAGCCAACTACAGGTATAGCCGGACCAGCATCGACCAGGCCGCTGCGGCAGCAGAGGCCGGCGCTGAAGCGCAGACGATCTGGAGTCCAGGGTTCTCCACCGCCGCCAGCGCTGACACTGGGGTGTTTGGTCAGATCGAGATGACGTTGCTCAAGTACGCCGATGCCACGAGACGGCGTGGGCTCATGTCCCGCTTCGGCCAGGTCGGCGACGCAACGGACTTCGACGTCGGAGGTTCGACGGGTGTGTGGATGAACACCGCTTCGGCCATAGACATCGTCACGGTCTTTCCGATCAACGGCACGAACTTCGTCGCCGGCTCCTACCTCACCCTCTACGGGCGAGGCTGACCACATCTGCCTCGAATGACCCGCTACACGCTGCTGGACAACCCAAACCCGCACAAGGGGCAGCACCGCTTTCCCCGCCGTGCGAAGCCATCCGGCGTGGTCGTCG
>CAZKJJ010000604.1:0-904 GCA_964553055.1 uncultured Acidimicrobiia bacterium | reverse complement strand
GCGAGGCTGACCTCGTCGCCATCGGGAATCCGCCAGGGCTCGGCGGTCAGCATGCGTTCCAACGTGGCCTTTCGAGCGGCCGGCATCCAACTCCACCGGTCCACATAGCGGTCTCCCGCCTTGTCCAGCAGAGGGGGTGGAGGCTCGGGCTGCTCCGCTTCGATTCGGTCGAAGGTTGGATACGCAGCGATCGGCCAGTCCCGATGGAGTCCGAACACTCCTGCGAGCATGACGAGCGCCACAAGTGGGGCGGTCGACGGAGGAGGGGCGCTCTTCGAGTGGGGCGCTACCCAGAGGGCTGGGTACACCAGCACGAGCTGCCAGAACCAGATGCCCATGGTCGCAGCGACCGAGAGATGGAAGACGACCCCGGCGACGATCGCTGCCCGTTTCCACGGGGACAGAAGCAGCGGGAGCATCGCCAGCTCGAACAGCACGGCGCCGAGCGCCATGGGCGCCCACATCCAGCCTGCTGGCGTCACCGCCGGCATCCCGTTGACCGCCAGGGTGCTCGCGGCTAAGTCACCGAGGTTGTCCGACCACCACCAATCGGGACCGGCCTGCAGTTTCGCCAGGCCAGGGAAGAAGTAGGCGCAGCCGACCAGGAGAAGCGCCGTCTGCAGCTTCGCCTTCGAGGCGACCGGCAGGGCGAGAACGATCGCAAGCCAGATCACCAGGTGGTAGTGGTTCACCTTCCCGAACAGCTGGGGAATGCCGAGGACGTACCAGCCGAGGACCGCAACGGCAGCACTCGCGACTGCTGAGCGACGCCGGTAGAGAAGTAGCGCCACCGCTGCGCCGACGAGTAGTGCCGACGCCCCAGTCACCAAGGGCGCACTTCGGGGCACCGTCGCCAAGGCCTGGAGACCGAGATTCCCGTCCCACACGAAGGAGTCGGGAAGCT
>CAZKJJ010000603.1:0-1811 GCA_964553055.1 uncultured Acidimicrobiia bacterium | reverse complement strand
CCTCCGAACGCGAGTCCACTGCCGATTCGTAGTCACTGTGAACCCGGTCCTCAGCCGCGAGGCTCCCGTCGGTGTGCATCGGCTGGGCCACGTCAGCGAGTAGATGCGCCATGATCCCGAGAGCTCTGCTGGCCGCGCACTCCCTCCCCCGGGAGAGCCGCCGCTGCGCCCGCTCGAACCAGACCTCGACGCCCTCGGGCGCGCCCCCATATGTCTCCCCCCACACGTCGTACACGTGCCACCAGGTGCCGCTCGCGTGATCGAGGCCGTCCCTCGAATCGGGGTCATCCGTGGCGCGAAGGGCGGCCCCCCGGCAGACCCAGCTGGCTCGGCGGCCGAGCGCATCCAGGGCGTGGTCGAGGACCCAGTCGTGGGTCCCGTAAGAGTTGTAGCCGTCCACGCCGTTCGACCATGCGAGGGCCGGCTCAGCTTGGGTGAGCGCCAGCAGGGAGATGAGGATCGGAAGGATGGCCGCGCCTCGCTTCATGGTTGGATTCTCCCGCGCCTCGCTGACATTGGTCACGCTGAAGCTCGAGTTTGGCGATCCGCCTGCCGAGACGGACTTCCAAGGGGGTTGTGGGGAGACTCCTCGGGCCGCCATTCTGGGACTGAGTCAAGAAGGGGCCACCCTTGCACAGCGGATTCACAGACCTCTCCTGCCCCGATTCTCGTCCGAGGCGCAGCCCTTCCTTACAGTTACCTTTGAGCCGATCGGCGAAGACCGCCCAAGTCTGAGTTCCGTGTTCGAGCGGCGGGCGAGTCGGAGCTCCTAGCCGAACCTGTGTCTGATGTACTCGATCATCTCCGCCCCATGGAGTTCCTTAGTCCCATTCCCCACCCGCACGAAGAAGTGTTTACCCTTGTCGAACACGGCTGTGGTACCCGGCTTCACGTCCACACGGCAGACGTACTCCCCATCTACCCTGACCATCGAGACTCGGACTTCGGCTGCGGCGACGTCTCCTAACCGGGTGGGGAGAAGCGAGCGCGTCAGCCAGCTCTCGAAGCTATCTGCGTCGTGCCGTTTCCCCACGCACTTGAAATCATCAGCCAGACCACGTACGAATCCGTCGTCGGTCACGCCGATAAGGAGCACCCCGCCCTCATAGGAGTTCGCCATACCACCGACCGTCTTGACGACGGCATCCTCGATAGCGGTGTTCATCCTCTTCAGCTTCTGATCCCAGCGAGCACTCGCCTTTAGCTCGAGTGTCTGAGATTCACCCTTCGCAATCAGTTGTCTAATTGCGAGGACGGCGGGGGGTTCCGTCAAAGCGGACGGACCGGAGGCGGCAACAATGGGGGCGACTCGCGAGATTACGAAAGCTGCTACAGGCACAATGTGTTCGTCACGTGCAAAGAGTACGCAGAGTCGACTCCTCCGCCGTCCTTGGTCATGCAGGAGTTGTTCGCGGGTGCCGATCACACCGCCCAGCTGTGCAAGATGTTCCTTGGACGAAAGACCGGCCCCGGCGTCCAGCTCTTTCAGGCTCGCCAAGTGCTTCCTTGGCCTTCCCGTGAGATCCACCCGAGCCTGTTCGACCTCGCACCACTCCTTCTCACCCATAGCGTGGATCGTCATCCGAAGACGCCGGGTAAGTCCGGCCACAGGCTCGGTGCCCTCCAGTCTGGCGAGCTGTTGGACATCCCTCTCACCGTTCGACCAGTGGATGAACCCCACCCTCACCCAAGTATTGGGGCCTGTCACGTCGAAGATCTCCGCAAGCCCTTCAGCGTCCACGCCACTGGTGGTCTGACCAGGGATGGCCGGCGGTCGCTCTTCAGCTGCATGGATCAGGAAGTCTCCCAGC
>CAZKJJ010000602.1:0-1815 GCA_964553055.1 uncultured Acidimicrobiia bacterium | reverse complement strand
CCAGGTACGCTTAGGCACCCAGTGACGAGCACGCGGTATCGCGCCATCATATTCCCCCTGCGGCGAGATTGTGGGCGAGGTGGGCGTAAAGCCATGGCACCGGCCCCGTGCACGGGACATCATATGACCGTTGCCCCGACCGTTGATATGCCTACGGCAGGGCGGCATCCTACCGCGACACGTGCCTCACTGTCGCGGGCCGGCTACCTACCGTCGACCTGAAGCCGGCCAGATCCAGGTTTCTTCAACATCCCCGTCGCTGAGCCCACGGCCCTCTAAGTTCGCTCCGGCTACTACGCCCCGAAAGCCCGAACGAGAGGGAGCGATGCGCGGCTAACCGCCACTCTCCTCGACAGCGGGGGAAAGCATCATACTGCGTCTGTCTACAGGTTCACTTCCAGAAAGCATGTGAGGGAAACGTTTGTTTCCCTTAGCTCCTCCGTAAACGAAGACTAACGGCAACAGTGCTTGATGAGCCAGTACTAGGCTTATATACCTCGTCGAGCTTCGTCACGAACGGTGACCCAGGCAGAGCGTTCCGGGAACCGGAACCCTCATAGCGAAAGGAGACAACTCCTCCCGGCGCTCAAATAGCCGGAGAAGTGTCTTCTGAGTGTAGCAGATCGATCCCGGATCATGAGCCGAGCGGGCTTATCTCTCCCTTTTCGTAGGCCAGCAGGGTGTCCACAACGGCCTTCCGCTGGCCGCCGTCCACGTTGATCGATGTGGCGTTGACAAACGTTGCCATGTCGGACGCCAGAAAGAGCGCGACGCTTGCGACTTCTTCAGCCGTGCAGAGCCTGCCGATAGGAATGCTCTCCTCGTGCAGCCGCACGGACTGTTCGAACGGAATGCCTTTGCTCTTCGCCCAGACCCCCATCAGGTAGTTCATTCGGTCCGTAGCTACGGGGCCGGGATTCAGACACGAAATGTTGACGCCGTCACGGCCATAACGTTCTCCCAGCGCTTGCATCACGATGAGCAGCGCGGCATTGCACGCGGCCGGAACCAGCTCCCAGTGAGCCGATTTGATACCGTCGTTTCCTACCACGTTCACTACGCGGCCACCACCTTGCTTCTGCATGACCGGAATCGCGGCTGTTGTGCAGCGGATGTACCCCATGAACTTGAGCTGCAACCCCTTCTGCCAGTCCTCCTCGCTCAGCTCGTCAAGCATTCCACCCGGCGCGCTACCTGCGTTGTTGACCAGGATGTCCAACCGTCCGAGCCGCTCGACGGCCTCGTTGACGACGCGATCACCCTCGCCGGCCTGGCTCAGGTCAGATACGATCGTCTCGATCTTGGCACCAGTTTCCTTCTCGATGTCAGCCGCCCTTGCCGATAGGTCGGCGTCGGTCCGCGAACAGATTGCGACCCGTGCGCCCTCTTTGGCAAACGCCAGGGCGATGGCAGCTCCGATTCCTTGGCTCCCACCAGTAATGAGCGCCGCCTTTCCTTCCAGTCCAAGGTCGATCATCCGAACCCCCTTCACCTAGTCATCGAGAAGCGCAACCACGCGGGATGGCGCACCGTCTCCGCCCATGAGCTTGACGGGCGCCGCGACTAGCGTGAAATCGCGATCGATGAGATCGCTCATGTTCACGACGTTCTCGATCAAAGGAATCCCAGCACCGAGCAACACCTTGTGCACAGCGAATCTCGAAGGTACTGGGTCGACCGGGAAGTCGACGCCCAGCGCCGGTATTCCCAGTCCACGAAGGTACTCGGCTGCCTCCTCTGACAGGTGCGGGGCATCAGTGTACAGGTCGTCCCTGTCCCAGTGCGCTTCGGCCCACCCTGAGTAGAGGATCAAGC
>CAZKJJ010000601.1:0-1821 GCA_964553055.1 uncultured Acidimicrobiia bacterium | reverse complement strand
CGCAGGCCGCTCGCACCTGTGTTGAGTCCGAGGAAGACCTGGGAGGGGACGTTGGCCCAGGGAGTATTCGGGCTGGTCGTGGCGGCCGTGGCTGTGATCTGGCTCCCGTTCACCGAAGCACTCGTGCTCGGGCTGTCGGCAGGTGTCGCTGCTCAGGTGGGGGATCTCGCAGAGAGTTGGTGCAAGCGCACGAGCGGGGTCAAGGATTCGGGGGCGGTCTTTGGTCCCCAGGGCGGGTTCTTCGATCTGATGGACGGCTTCCTCGGCGCGGCGGTCGCCGCGGCCCTGCTGCTGTCGGCGCTGTAGCGCCCCCTTCGGTGCACGGCTTCGGCTGGCCGTTTCCCGTCAATCTCAGACCTCTCAGCGGGGCCTGAGATTGACACGAACGAAGGGTGAGGCGCCACCATTGGCCTGAGACATCTGTGTCTCCGACTGCATATCCTCCGGCTCAGTGTCATCTCGTCATCTGGGTTCGGCGCTCGTGGGTGTCGGCATCTTCGGGCTGGTCGCGGCGGCAACGATCCTGGTGGTTGGCTGGACCCTGGTCGGGACAGCCACAGAAAACTTCGCGGCAGTGCTCGTCCTCACGGATGAGACGCTGGGATCGGCCGAGGCGACGCTGGCCGTCGCAGAGGCAGTGCTCGACTCTGCAGAGGAGGGCCTCCAGACAGCTGCCGCTCTCGCAGGCGACGCATCCGAGACGCTGACCAGGGTGGCCGCAGTCACCGAGACCGTCGACGAACTCGTCACAGAGCAGGTGCCTGACGCCATCGAATCTGTGCGATCTGCGCTACGGCCACTCGCCTCCACCGCCGCTGTGGTCGACGGCGTGATGAGGGCGCTGACGCTGGTCGGGGTGGACTACGACCCGCAGGTTCCACTCGGCGAGGCGATCGAGGGCCTCGAGAGGGAGCTGGCGGACATCGCCCCTCTCCTTCGGTCCCAGAGCGAGCCGCTCGCAGCCCTCGGACAGGACCTGGGCTCGTTCGCGGGGCAAGCGGACAGCGTGGCTTCGCAGCTCGAAGCGCTCACGGAATCGATCGACGAGACGAGAGTCCTCATCGCCGCCTATGACGAGTCCCTCGCCGAGGCGCAGGAGCTCGTGGAGGAGGCTGCCGCGGACCTCACCTCACAGCGGAGGCTGGCGAGGGCGGCCGTGGTCGCACTGGCGCTCGCCCTCGCCGCCTCGCAGGCGGCGACGCTGGCGTTCGGGTGGTGGCTGCGCAGGCCCTCAGAGAATGGCGCTGCTGTGGCTGAGGCTCCCTCCTAGAGTCTGGTCGCCATGACCCGCCTGGAGATCTTCGACCCACACGCAGCAGACGAGAAGGCCCTTCGGGCCGTGCACGAGCTGTACGTGGCCACCGACGCCGAGCAGGTGCCTGAAGACCCTGCGATGCCGTTCGAGGAGCGAGTCGATCAGTGGCTCTACCGTCCCTCATGGGAGTTGAACCTTCGCTGGGCACTGTGGGACGGTGACCAGGCAGTGGGCACGGCGATCCTGCACGTGCCGTTCCTCGATCAGAACAGACAGGCAGCAAGCTTCTGGATCCAGGTCGAGAGGGACCATCGCAGGCAGGGTCTCGGAACGGAGCTGCTCCGTCCTGCGCTCGCGGCGGCTGCCGAGCACGAGAGGAGCCTGCTCGATTCCTGGACGTTGGAGGGGAGCGCAGGCGAGGCCTTCCTCGAGGCGGTGGGAGCAGTGAGGAAGATCAGGGATCGCATCAGCAGGCTGTGGGTCCGCGACGTCGACATCGATCTGATGCGGATGTGGATCGAGAGGGCGCAGGAACGGGCATCCGACTATGAGCTGGTCGGCTGGGA
>CAZKJJ010000600.1:0-1826 GCA_964553055.1 uncultured Acidimicrobiia bacterium | reverse complement strand
GACCACGAACTACGACGACCTGCTTGAACAGACGCAGCTGGACCGCTACGACACCGTCACGTGGAACGACCCTCACGCGATGGTGGACTTGATGCAACGAGGTCGCAAGGTCCTACACCTTCACGGCTTTTATCGCGACCCAGCCTCCGTGATCTTCGGAGTGGGCAGCTACGACGAGCTGGTGACCAACGAGGCATATATACGGTCCTTCAAAGCCTTTGGATCGGGCACATCCTCCTATTCATCGGCTGCAGCTTCGACGGCCTCCAAGATCCCGATTTCGCCCGGATGCTCACTTGGTTCTCCGTAACCTTCCCCGGGCAACAGACCCGGCACCGCCACTACGCCTTAATGCTGGAGGGTTCCTTCACGCCCGAGCAAGCACGAGACTGGCTCCTCGCGAACAATGTTCAGGTCATTCCATTCGGTCATACGCATGAAGCTCTGCCACCGGCAATTTCAAGGCTCAACGTGAACCACGAACGTGCCCTGGCACGACGAGCACTGCTTAGCAAGCGATTGCTGGAAAGCAATGAACCGGGACTGGAGCGAGAAGCCCTGGCGCAGGAAGAGCAGTTCGTCAACGTGGTGAGCGGTGCCGCGGGAGCGGGGGAACCGAGTCGCGAGTTGGTCCAAGGAGCGCATGTGCTCTGGACAGAGACCCGCGCCGAGCGGTCGAACCAACGAAGTCAGCTGGCGGCGATGCAACTATTGACCCGGTCGCTCGTGGATCCCGGGGACATCGAGCGAGAAATCCACGCATGGCAACGTCGCCATACCGATTTCACCGGCAGCTTCCGCGATACCGTCGAACGGGCGGCCGCAGCGCTCTTCCTGTTCGATACCCGACTGCTGAACGCCCTCAAGCGACGCAACGTCGACGTCCATCAAAACATCCTCGATGGGATCTGCCGAAGGATGCTTGAGTCGCTCGAACAACGAACTTCGACTCCAAGCGAGCCACACGACTCGTACGACTACGAAGTCGAGAACATGAGGCGAATCCTCACGACGGTGAAAGCGATCTTGGAGGCCGACCCGGCCCAACTCTTCCCCGACCCAGAACCGGGCGTCACCACACGCGAACCGCTCGACGGCAAACTCGTCGTGCTGCGGCGTGACCGGCTGGACCTGCTGGACCCAGACCGGCCGTCCGAGCCTGTAGCGCATCTGCCTGTGGCCATGCGCCCAACGAGCGCATCGCTTCAGCAGTGGCGCGGAAGGCACGTGATCATCGTTCAATCAAGGGAGAGCCTCGTCGCCTGGGACCCGTCTTTGCATCGACCCGTCACACAATTCCTCGCGAGCGGCCCATTCGGCATCAACAGCGCCGACCATCGACGCGTCGGGCAGAGCATAGAGTCAGTCGTCTCAACCGACGGTGCGGTGCATCACCTCGTCGACCTTCAGGAAAGGCGCACTGTCAGGACTGCCGATCACCGATTTCTGACAAGCGTCACCCTGCTACCAGATGGCAGAACCTTCGCACTCAAGACTGGCAGCCTCCCGATCATCGAATGCGTCCGCGACCAACTCATCGATCGACTCACTGCGGACCAACTGCGCCAGCAGATCGTCCAACGGCCCCTTCTCGGCGAATTCTGGCGCCAACGCCTCCTCGAAGACGCCGAGTGGTACGCCGGACTGCCACGAGCGATCGACGGGCCGACCACAACCGGCGTCTTCCAGCATCCCAAACTCGGGAGAGCGGTCGTCTTCGGCCGAAGGGTGCTGACGATGCTGGTCCAGCTGGACACGTACACACACGACTCGTTGGTGTTGTTGTTGGATCCCGGTCACGAACCACTGCGCGTGGTCGGGCACTT
>CAZKJJ010000599.1:0-1833 GCA_964553055.1 uncultured Acidimicrobiia bacterium | reverse complement strand
CAAGAAGGGCGAGCGGATCATCTACGTCCGCACGTTGATCGAAGGCGAGGGCGAAAGCCGTAGCATCGAGGCGATGACGACCGGCCAGTACCTCTGAGTCATGGCCATCCACAAGGTTCTCGGCACCGAGACCGAGTTCGGCATCACGATTCGGAATCAGCAGGACTTCAACCCGGCGCTCGCTTCCGGTCTGGTCGTGAACTCCTACGCAGGAGGAAGGGTCCGAATCCAGTGGTCGTTCGAGGAGGAGTCACCAGGTAGAGACGCCCGAGGTTTCGGCTTCGATGGCATCGGAACCGTGGAGATCGATGCAGGTCTCGTGAACGCCGTCCTGACCAACGGAGCTCGCCTGTACGTCGACCACGCCCATCCTGAATACTCGACTCCCGAGTGCTTCGACCCGTGGGAAGCAGCGCTCTACGACAAGGCGGGCGAGCTGGTGCTCGCGCAAGCCGCCGCGGCTGCCCAGGAGTTGCTGCCGGAAGGCCAACATCTGGCCATCTACAAGAACAACAGCGACGGGAAGGGGAACTCTTACGGGGCCCACGAGAACTACCTTCTCTCCAGAGACCTCCCCTTCGGGACCGTGGTCAATCATCTGACCGCGTTCTTGGTCAGTAGGCAGATCTTCACGGGCTCTGGCAAGGTCGGCGCCGAGAACGGCAGGCCTTCGGTCCCGTTTCAGCTCAGCCAGCGGGCAGATTTCTTCGAGGAGGAGGTGGGCCTCGAGACGACGCTGAAGAGGCCCATCATCAACACCAGGGACGAGCCGCACGGCGATCCCGGCAAGTATCGCAGGCTTCACGTGATCATCGGGGACGCCACGATGTCCGAAGTCCAGACGTTCATCAAGCTCGGAACTACCGCCCTGTTCCTGGCAGCTCTCGAAGATGGGGCCCTCCCGGATGTGATCAGTCTCCAAGACCCTGTCGATGCAACCTGGAGGGTCAGTCACGACATCGAGCTTCGCGAGCCCCTGGCGCTCTCCAGCGGAGGGAGTGCCACGCCTGTCGAGATCCAGTACCAGTACCTGGAGTGGCTGGCCAAGTACGCAGAGTCGGCCCTGGGTGAGCAGGTCTGGTCTGACGTACTCGGCGAGTGGGAGAGCATCTTGGCCGATCTCGAGTCTGACCCGACCTCGACCGCTGATCGCCTCGACTGGACAGCCAAACACCGTTTGCTGCAGGCATACGCCGAGCGTGACGAGCTGGAATGGACCGACCACAAGCTCAGGGCACTCGACCTCCAGTACCACGACGTCCGTCCTGAGCGGGGCCTCTACCACCGACTGGTCGGGCGGGGGAATCTGCGTCGTCTCTTCACAGACAGCCAGGTGGAGGCGGCAGCGGCCGAGCCCCCCGCGCGGACGCGTGCATACTTCAGAGGACGGTGCGTTGCCCAGTACCCGGAGTCTCTGGTTGCCGCCAACTGGGACTCCCTGGTCTTCGACATAGGGGAGGAGACCCTGAAGCGGCTGCCTATGATGGAGCCGCTGCGGGGAACTGAAGCCAGAGTGGGCCGTGTCCTCGCCGAGGCGGAGGATGCGGCGCACCTGATCCGACTGATCGGAGGTGAGGATGGCTGAGCAGGACCGGCGCAGAGTCAGACGCACGAACCAGGACCAAGCAGAGGAGACCGAGGTCGTCGACACCGCTGCGCAGGACACCTCCGAGCGGATCGATGAGCTCCTCGAAGAGATCGACTCCGTCCTCGAGGAGAATGCGGAGGAGTTCGTCAAGAACTACGTCCAGAAGGGCGGCGAGTGAACGCCGACCTTCGAGGTGAAGGGCTCGTCGACACCTCACCGCAACCAGGTAGCAGCTTTCTCGGCCT
>CAZKJJ010000598.1:1239-1839 GCA_964553055.1 uncultured Acidimicrobiia bacterium | reverse complement strand
CCCGGCGGCCATGATCCTCGCCGTCCGGTTCATCACGGGTCCGAAGTAGTCACCGTCGGCCTGTTCGGCATCCCCGGCGTGGACACCGATCCTGATTCGCAATGGCGTGCCCATGTCCCGACCTACATCGCTCATGGCACGCTGCGCATTCAGGGACGCCCGCAGTGCGCCCGTCGGCGACCCGAACACGGCGACTATGCCATCGCCAGTGGTCTTCAGGACGTTTCCTCCGCTGGAGATCACCGACTCGGAGAGGACCGCATAGTGATGGTCCAGCGCGGCACCCATCTCGTCGGGGTGCTCCTCCCATAGCCTCGTGCTCGACTCGATATCGGTGAACATGAAGGCCTGCATCGAGGGTGAATATAGGACTGGTTCGGGGATCGAGTGACAGGTCACTCCCCGCACTGGCTCGACACGTCTCCTCCACTGCGCTGCATGACGTCGCGATTTCCGCAACGCGGTGCAGCTCAAACCCGAATGCCTGCTCGTTCCCTCGACTGCGCTGCATGACGTCGCGATTTCCGCAACGCGGTGCAGCCCAGTCGAGGCAAGCCCCAACAGGTCGCTTCACACGTCGGGTTGTCCCCTACCGATGCC
>CAZKJJ010000598.1:0-1229 GCA_964553055.1 uncultured Acidimicrobiia bacterium | reverse complement strand
GCAGGTACTTGTCCAGGTAGTGGGGATGGGTGTAGAGATGATGGGTGCGGACGAAGTCGACCGAGAAGTCGGGACGCTGCTTCAACAGCTCTTCCAGCTTGCTTGCCGCCTCATCCACCCGACCAAGCACGCCCAATGAGGCCAGTAGAGCCGCGTAGCGGGACCACTGGAACTGTGGCTGCTGCAACGCCTTTCTCGCCAGTCGCTCCGCCTCTGACGCCTGATCAGTCATCAGGTTGACTTCGGCCAGACGCACCAGAAAAGACCCCATGCTGGCGTCCCTGGGGCTGAGCCGTATAGCCAACTCCAGATGCGGCTTCGCCTCCTCGGCATGACCAGAGAAGAGCAGGGCCGCCCCCAGGCTGTAGTGAGCCAGCGCGTAACTCGGGTTGAGCTCGAGTGCACTCTCCAGTTCGAGCACGGCGGCGTCATGCTCCCCACGCAAATAGTGGATCCTGCCGAGGGTCCCGTGGGCACCCGGATCATCGGGGTCGAGGGCCACCGCTCGGCGCGCCGGTGCAAGCGCCCGATTGCGATCGGTCTCTCTGGAGGAACTGAACCCGTACACCACCTCGTGGTAGTAGGCCTCGGCTAGTCCGGAGTGTGCCGGAGCCAGGCTGGGATCCATGTCGATGGCCTGTTGAAACAGCTCCCTGGCGGTCGCTAGCGCTTCCGGTGTGAGCTGGTAGAGATGAGCCATTCCTCGCTGATAGACGTCCCAGGCGTCGAGGTTCTCTGGACGTTTGCTACGCGCCAGATCACGCTCGGCACGGCTCATCTCGGGCTCGATGGCACCAATGAGGCTCTCCGCGATGTCGTCTTGGACCTCAAATAGGTCCTCCAGAGAACGGTCGTAACGATGGGTCCACAGCTGACGCCCGGTAGCGCCATCGATGAGCTCGGCAGTGACTCTCACCTGGCCATTCGAGAGACGCACGCTGCCTTCGAGCACGTAGCGCACGCCCAGGTCGGCGGCAACCCTCCTGGCGTCGACGTTGCGATCCCTGTAGGTGAAGCTGGTGCTTCGGGCGATGACGAAGAACCAGTGGATTTTCGAGAGCGCGGTGATGATCTCCTCGGTGATCCCGTCGGCGAAATAGTCCTGCTCGAGATCGCCGCTCCGATTGACGAACGGCAACACCACGATCGAAGGTCTTTGTGGCCGGCGCTCGCCGCGCAACGAAGCCGACTTCCCCAACCCGGGAGCAAGCAGTCGGTAGACGGTCACC
>CAZKJJ010000597.1:0-1841 GCA_964553055.1 uncultured Acidimicrobiia bacterium | reverse complement strand
GTGGCCGTAGTGGTCTGCGTCGGCGAGAACCGGCAGCGAGAAGCGCGCGAGGCCGAGGCCGTACTCTGCGACCAGGGGCTCGTCGGGGTCAACCGCGACCCTGAAGTCGGTCATCTGGGAGAGAGAGTCCTCCGACAGCACGGCTCGCTCTGAGAAGAGGGCGTGGCACCAGTTCGCCAGGCCGAGCGCACTGAGGTGGAGGCCTCCCGGCTTCAGCGAGTACTGAGCATCGGTAAGCCCGGTGACGTCCTCGAGATCCCCGTCTCCGTCGGTGTCGTACCACTCGTGGGCGATGGTGATCCCCGCCGGGATGGGGCCCTCGCCCGCGATCCAGACGTCGGCGATCCCCGCAGGCTCAAGGAGGTACTCGCGCACAGCTGCAGCCCAGGAGAGGCCCGTTACCTCCTCGATGACGTGGCGTGCCAGGCGGAAACCGGTCGTGGAGTACTGCCACCCCTCGCCAGGAGCGAACTCCGGCTCGCCCACCAATTCGGTGAGCATCGCGTCGATGGTCCACTCCCGGTCCCACTCGATCTGGTCCCACGGCGCCCGGAACAGAGAATCGGGGTGAGACGCCCAGTTCGGGACGCCGCTCGTGTTCGCCAAGAGGTGCCGCAGCGTGATGTCGGGGTGAAGGTTCGGATAGCCCGATACCCATTCACTCAGAAGAGCGTCGAGATCAACAAGACCCAGTTCCTGCAGGCGAAGGGCCAGAGCGGCAGTGAAGTGCTTATCGATGCTGCCGACCTCGAAGAGCATCCCTGGCTCCATGGCCACATCGCCGTCTTCGGTGCGGATCGAGTCCCCGGCCGCCCCGCTCCACGGCTCGAAACCGGGCGCAATCACCGCCGCTGTCACCCCGAACCCGCGACCCTCCTCCGCACCGACCGACAAGATGTCGTCCAACTCGGCAGCGAACGGCAAGGGAGGCCCTCCGACGGTCTCAACGGTCGTGGGAGTCCCCGTCGCTTGAACGGTGCCGGCCGATCCGTCGTCCGAGCCGCAGCCTGAGACAGACAGGCAGACGACGCCAAGGGTCAGCACACGTTTGAGCATGGTCCCTTCCTCGCGATTCCACCTCACCAAATCCGGTGAAGCCACGTCAGGGCCGAAAGCCCCCCACGGCCTGTGCGTTGGATGCATCACCCAGGAGCGGCTTGGTCACTCCACACCGTCGTTGACCATGACGACCTACCAGCACGTACTGCCCTGATGCAGGCGGACGCCGCGGCGACCTTCGCGGGCCTGCTGGCCGACGCGGCTTGCGTGCCTCTGCCGGCTGACCTCCGGTAGAAGCAAAGCGAAACGGCCCCAGAAGGGCCGTTTCGTAGTAGCGGGGGTAGTGCCTGGTTTCAGGAGATAGTTCGCGGGTGTCTCGCGACATGGTTCACACCTCAGGCGGAGGTGTGGGACATGTCCAAGGCACGGCTGGTCGTTACCGCGGTCCTGGTCGAGGGGCGCACCAAGAGCGAGGTCGCCCGCGACTACGGGATCTCACGCCGCTGGGTCCAGACTTCACCCACGCGTTCGACCGTCACGGCCTCCCCGCATCCGTTCTGACCGACAACGGCGCGATCTTCGCGGGCAGTCCCCGCGGCGGCCGGGTCGCCCTGGAAAAGCACCTGGACGCGCTCGCCAACCGCGTCATCCACTCACGCGCCTACCACCCTCAGACCTGCGCCACCCGCGACCACCAACCCCGCGGCGTCGAACCCGGGCCAGCGAAAGGACCCCCCGCATGCGACGATGTCGCGCGACACATGTGAACCGTGTCGCGCGACATCGCACGAGTACCCCCGGTAGGAATCGAACCTACGCACGTGGCTCCGGAGGCCACTGCT
>CAZKJJ010000596.1:0-1844 GCA_964553055.1 uncultured Acidimicrobiia bacterium | reverse complement strand
CGTGGTGGGGATACGAGGACGCTCTGCCGCTGCTGGCCGAGCACTTCCACGCGCACGCCGTCGACCTGCGAGGTCAGGGTCGATCGACGCGAACCCCCGGGCGCTACACGCTCGACAACATGGGCAACGATCTCGTCCGATTCATCGACACCGTCATCGGTCGCCCGACGATCGTCAGCGGCCTGTCCTCCGGCGGCGTGCTCGCTGCCTGGCTGTCCGCCTACGCCAAGCCCGGTCAGGTCATCGGAGCCCACTACGAAGATCCACCCCTGTTCCACTCCGAGGTCAACCCCGCAACGGGGCAGGGCCTCCGCCAGGGTGTCGGCTCCTCCTTCCACCTCTGGAGCACGTTCCTGGGCGATCAGTGGAGCATCGGCGACTGGGACGGCATGAAGGCAGCAGCGAGCGACATCCTGCTCCCGTGGATGACGAACCTCATGAGCCCGCCGGACCAACCTCCGCAGAACCTCAAGGAGTACGACCCCGAATGGGGCCGCGCGTTCTGGACGGGAACCGTCGCCGCCTCGTGCGATCACGAGCGCATGCTCCGAAGCGTCAAGGTCCCCGTTCTCCTCACCCACCACTTCCGGATGGTCGACGAGCAGGGACTGCTGATGGGCGCGCTGTCCGACGTCCAGGCGAGCAGGGTGAGACACGTGCTCGCTGAGGCCGGCGTGCCGATCGACTACCGCTCATTCGACTCCATGGGCCATTCGATGCACGGCCAGGATCCGACCCTGTTCACCGACACGCTCGTCGACTGGGCAGCAACGCTCGGACACCGCCCGGCAATCGGATGACGGGCGACGACATCCAGGAACGGCTCGAGGACATCGAGGTCGTCCCACCCCCCACCGTCGGACGACAGTTCTCCCATTCGCGTCGGGTGCGAATGGGCGACGCGGATCCGTCGGGCCGACTCCGCGCCGATGCCGCCGCGCGCTACCTGCAGGACGTGGCCCAAGACGACATCCGAGACGCCGGCCATGACCCACTCACCCCGTGGATCGCGCGACGCACCGTCCTCGTCGGCGAGCGCTGGCCGCGGCTCGACGAACTCGTCGAGGTCACCACCTTCGGTTCAGGTTTCGGCCGGTCCTGGGCTGAACGCCGGACGATCGTCGAGGGCGAAGGGACGCGCCTGGATGGTGTCGCCTTGTGGATCTACCTCGACCTCGACAACGGCATGCCGAAGCGTCTCGGACCCGAGTTCCACGAGACCTACGACGAAGCCATCGGCGGTCGCCGAGTCTCCGCACGATTGCGACTCGGCGGACCGCCTCCCGGGCTGACCGTTCGTCCGTGGTCCTTTCGACATGTCGACGTCGACGGATTCGGCCACGTCAACAACGCCGCCTCATGGGCGCTGGTTGAGGAGGAGCTGGCCGAGCACGGTCTCGAACCTTGCTACGCCGAACTCGAGTACATCCGTCCCATCCCTCCCCGGCAGCACGTCGAGCTGCAATCACAGGTAACTCGCGATGTGACGGGCGCCAAGAGGCTCGACATCTGGCTCACACTCGCCGGTCAGTCGGTCGCGGCCGCCACCGTCCGAGCGCGTCATCCTGGGAGCTGACCTGAGCCCGGCCACCGCCAACATGGAGCCGAGAGCGCACCATCGCCCACAACATCAGGGCTAGACCACTCTCCGTGTTCGGACGGTGGAAGGGGCACGGCACGCGGCCCGAAGCCGTTACTCCCGCGGTTACTCCCGCGGGGCCGAGATCGAGGAGCCGCAACGCTCTGACCAGGACTTTCGCGGCGCCGATCCGACGGGTTTCGATTCCCCCCAGCTCCAAGAGCGCTCGAGCTCAGGTTCGAGCGTTGTTGGAGCTGCCCGATCC
>CAZKJJ010000595.1:0-1848 GCA_964553055.1 uncultured Acidimicrobiia bacterium | reverse complement strand
GCTTGTGGCGGCCGTCCACCATGAAGTCTCCCTGTGATGAACATAGCCGAGGGCGAGCCGCGGGAGCGAGCGAAGGCGTGTCGTTCTTCTCCCGCCAGCGGACTAGTCCCGGGAGAAGACGTCGTCGCGAGCGACGCCGCTCACCTCCCCGTCGCGGCCGGCAGGAGAACGCTCCGTGGGCTCCAGCTGCGAGACTTGTCGGCGTGCGGAACGGTGTCCAGCTCATCACCTATGTAGATCGCTTCGGTCGTGGTGATATCTCCACGATTCGGGAGCTGCTCACCGGACCGCTCGACGGCGTCTTCACCGGGGTCCACCTCCTCCCGTTCTACACGCCCTACGACGGATCAGATGCCGGGTTCGACCCGGTGGACCACACTGCGGTCGACCCGCGACTAGGTAGCTGGGAAAGCATCCGCAACCTTGCGGCCACCCACGACGTGACGGCCGATCTGATCGTCAATCACATCTCAACCGAATCACCGCAGTTCGTCGATTTCGTTCGCAGAGGAGCCAATTCGGATCACGCCGGCATGTTCCTCGAGTACGGCTCGGTGTTCCCCGCTGGTGCGACCGAGGAGGATCTGCTCGGCATCTACCGGCCTCGTCCGGGGCTTCCCTTCACGGTCGTGCCGATGGCAGACGGGACGCAGCGGCTCATGTGGACGACGTTCAGCCCCGATCAAGTCGACCTCGATGTCACCCACCCACAGACGCGGGCCTATCTACTGCAGGTGCTCGATCTCCTCGGCGCAGCGAAGGTGAGTCAGGTTCGTCTCGATGCGGTCGGGTACTCGATCAAGACCCCGGGGGCTTCGTGCTTCATGACGCCCGACACCTATCGCTTCATCGAGGACATCGAGGGTGAGGTGCGGGCCAGGGGGATGCGCTCGCTTCTCGAGATCCATTCCCACTACACCAATCAGCTGCAGGCCGCTGCCGTTGCGGACACGATCTACGACTACGGGCTGCCACCTCTGGTGCTCCATGCGCTCCACACGGGCTCGGCACTCCCGTTGCGCCGGTGGCTGGAGATCGGCCCGAGAAACGTCGTCACCGTCCTGGACACTCACGATGGCATCGGCGTGATCGACGTTGGGCCCGACGCAGGCCGGGAGGGACTCCTCACCCACGCTCAGATCGATGAGCTCATCGAAGGGATCCATCTGGCGAGCAATGGGGAGAGCCGTCTCGCCACCGGACCCGCTGCGTCCAACCTGGACCTGTATCAGGTGAATTGCAGCTACTTCTCGGCGCTGGGATGCGATGAGAAGCGATACCTCATCGCCCGGTTGATCCAGCTCCTCAGCCCGGGGATCCCCCAGATCTACTACGCCGGTCTGCTGGCCACACCCAACGACATGGCGCTGGTGGAGCAGACCGGCATCGGGCGGGACATCAACCGGCCCTACATCGATCGGACCGAGATCGATACCGGGCTCGAACGCCCCGTGGTTCGCCGGTTGCTCGACATGGCTCGGTTTCGGAACACGCATCCGGCGTTCGAGGGTGAGTTCACGCTCGGTGGCGGAGACGATCAGCAGCTCCGGCTCGGGTGGATCGGGGACCGGGCCTCGATCCATGCCGAAATCGATGTGGATCGTGCTCGTTTCGTGCTGAAGAGTGCCGGGAGGGGTGGAGAGACCACCATCAGCAGCTGGGATCAGTTCCGGGCTGCTCCGTAGAGGCAAACCGGCCCTTGGAGGATCGGTCGGTGCGGGCGGAGGGATTTGAACCCCCACGGCCTTTCGGCCACCAGGTCCTAAACCTGGCGCGTCTGCCAGTTTCGCCACGCCCGCGTGCCTGATATGTAGGGGTTTCAGCGTAACTGCGCTGGTTCCGATTCCC